>NZ_JAOPHO010000012.1:0-79064 GCF_033141925.1 Peribacillus sp. CSMR9 | reverse complement strand
GCATAACCCGCACCTAAGATGACGATTTGTTTTGACATAGTTAATCCCCCGTCCTTACTGATTGAAAGTTTATCAAATTATTTTTGGTTTTTGCGTTCTGAAGAGACTTCAAGAAAAGCTTGGGCAAAACGGAAAAGCTTTTGTGCTTGCGGGTCTTTCATCATTCTTAACAGTCCAAAAAGACCGATCACATCATTATTCGCTTCTGCACGATCCTTAGCTTCGATGGCGTTAGCTGCAAGACCTTTCACTGAGCCCACTACAGGTGTAGCGATCTCCGAAATGGCGCTGACCGTATCATTTTTCAAAACATCATCAGTCGCAACAGATTGAGCGAAATCATAAGACTTTGTTAAAATATTCACTAATTCAGTCAGTTTTGGTAACTGCTCAACTAAAGTGTTCAAGGATTCCTGAACCTCGGGCTTTAATAATTGGTCCAGTACATCTAATTGTTTTTGGCGTGCATTAATTTGTTCAGTTTGTGATTGGGTAATCGTTTCTGACATATCCAATTCTCCTTTGCAATAAGCATTTTGTTGATGTAAATAGAAAAACTTGTAAAAAATTACACAAAGTGTGACACAAAAAATACATTTAAAAATGTAATGAAAGCTATCCTATAGTATATCCCTTTAGCTTCATGAAAACAGCTGATTTTTTAAAAATATTCAAAAAATGCGCTTTTCCTGCATATATGATAGACCAATTTTAATGAATGGTCTATGTTTGATCTAAAAGCTTTTACTAAAACGGTTATTTTATCCTAGAGCAAGGTGTCTATCATTATCATCATACATATTTCAATCTTTATTCACCATCCTAAATGATGGAGGTGAAAAATGTGGCGGATTCAGAATCAAAATTTGTAGAAGAGAATAATGATAAGAGGCAAAATAAACTGGTTGGCAAGGGGATTCCTTTGTTCGGCCATCCGCTGGGGGCGGGGGTCTGGGAGATCCGCTTGAAAGAAGTCCCGAAGATGTTTTGGAAGATGTTATCGATGAGTATGTTTCAATTAAGAGAGCTAAAAAGGATTATGGCGTGGTTATCAAGGAAATCGATAAAGATCTCGATTTATTCGAGATAGATGATGAAGCAACGGAACAAGCAAGGTCTTATATCAGAAAAAACCGTAAACAATGGCTTGAGGAAAACGTTCAAATCGTTGAAGATAAATTCGCCAATGGGGAGCTGGATAGTTTGGATGTCATTCGCCAGCATGGTGTCATCATCGATTATGCAACGAATAAAGTCTTGCCAGAATCAACAAAACAGTTCCGTGAATCCATGAAAACCCGTTCATTGGCTTATTGGAAGTAACCTGAAAAAGGTTCCGAATTCATTCGGAACCCCTGACTGTAGATGAACTCGAAAAAAACGAGTTTGCCTGCAGTTTTTTTCTTTGAAAAAAAGATCCAGTTGATTTCAGAAATCCGCTCCCTTTCCGCCGACTGTCTGCCAAGCCTCCTCACCGCAAGCGGCTGCGGGGTCTCGGCTAGCCAGTTATTCGGCAGGAGTGTCGCAAATTTCTTCAATCTTTTAAGGGTTTCATCCGTATAAAATAGTAAAAAACATAACCAAAGGTTTCTTTTAAAATCATGGTTTGGAATTAGACCATTCCGTACCTCTTTTTGCCGCTACTTTCACGGTCCGTTGTCCTTCATAATTGCTTTGATATCTTCCATGTTTCAAGTTTTCATCCTTCTATTTTAAAAAGACTGTAGGAGAAAGAGTTCGGAAAACGCATTTAAATAATGTTCCTGAACCAACTGACCTAAAGTAACACCTTCGACTCCAAGTATGATTTCCATCTGTATTTTGTAACAAAGTTGATTGGAGCGGGTGTACGAGACCCCGCAGGCGCAAGCCGAGGAGGCTCCCCGACCGCCCGCGGAAAGCGAGTTTCTTGAGCGAAAATCAACATCTAAATAATATCCAAATCGTGTAGGTTTCGAAGGCATATTTAATGGAAACCCATCAATTCCTTCACATGTTTACAATTTTCTTTGGAAGTGAGCATTTCCAAGAGCGTAAAGGCAACATCGAATGCTGTGGAAGGATTGTAGGATGTAATGATATTGTCCGTGACGACAATCGGTTCATTAACGACAATCGCACCAAATTCTTTTAGCTGACCCTGTCTCTTACTTGTTGGATGATTGTATGTAGTGGCTTTTTTTCCATTCAATATTCCGCTTTTTCCTAGTGGGAGAGAACCGACACAAATGGTTGCTATGATCTTGTTCTTATTATGAAAATACTTAATAATATCAAGAAACCTCTGATCATATGCATCATCATAGAAACCGGCTTCTTCAAAACCTCCTGGAATGGCCAAAGCATCGAAGTCATCAAGGTTCACTTGATCGAGGGTCAATTCCGGCTGCACCATGAAATTCCATGTGCATTTCAATTGTTCATGAAGTCCTACTGTAACCAGATCAGTCGTACCATCACCCTCTAATTTATTCCAGCCTAATACATCTGTAAACACACTTGCTTCAACCGCTTCGAATCCATTGGATAGCAGCATCAATACTTTTTTCATAGTGTATCCCCCTTATTTATATTTGTATTTATTATATAAAAAGCTAATTCCTTAATACATATGATAAATTATGTAATCATTTCATTTCTATTTATTTTATAATGTGTTTAGGTGAATTTTATTAATAATAAAAAGTGAGGGTGATTGAATTGGATCGAACGGATAAAAAGATACTTTCCTTGCTGGAGAATAATGGGCGCATGTCCATGAAAGAACTGGCACATGAAGTTTCCTTAACAGCCCCAGCAACTAAAGAACGTGTTAATAAATTAGAGGAAAGCGGAGTAATAAAAGGATATAAAACGGAAATATCCCTAGAAAAACTTGATAGGAGCATAACAGCATTCATTTTATTCGAAACGGATAGATGTAAAGACTTTTATCAATTTAGCTTGAACCATCCTGAAGTACTGGAATGCCACCGGTTAGCCGGTCAATACAGTTATCTTATTAAAATAAGTACATTTTCCATGGAAACGCTGGAAGACTTCGTCGATGAAGCCATTAAATATGGGAAATCGTCCACCCATCTGATATTTTCTTCCGCATCGAAAAATGTTTTTTCAGGCGAGGAAATGTAACCGGCTTTAATCATTTGCTTGCCATCTCTTTAATATATGAGCAGCAATTAGCAGGAAAAAACTCCACCCATATAGAAAGTAATTAGTAACAAAAATCACAGTTGAAAGTTACAAAAAGGGAGTGGAGAAGAGTGAGTTTTGTTTATGAGGAAGATAAAATAATGGAATTCCTTTTGCAGAATAAAAGTGAATTTGAAGAATATCTTTTATCAGAAGCGGTCAATGTCAGGGGGAAAATCGAAGAAATCCTGCTGATTGGAAATGTCGACCTTTTGAATAATGCACATAAGCTCATCCGTTATATAGTGGAGCAGAATGAAACGGATATGATTGCATTTGCCGAACAAGAGGGAGTTACGTGGGCAACCCACTCTTTGACGCTTTCATTCAAGTTGGAATGGATTCAGGCCATCCGCAGGACGCTTTGGATCTTTCTTTATAAGTTCGAAGATGCAAAAGATTTGTTCAGTGAGGATTCCAAGATCTTTTTTGATTTAGAGAAAAAAGTGAATGAAAAGGTTGATGTATTTCTTAAATCCTTTTTCGTCAGTTACTCCGATTACAAAGACAAATTGATTCTGGCCCAGCAAAACTTGGTTGAAAATCTATCCGTCCCGATCATTCCAATAACATCCACTACTTGTGTCCTTCCGTTAATTGGGACAATCGATGATACACGTATACGGATAATCGAGGAAAAAGTATTGATGGAGATTGGTAAACTAAGGATACAGACCTTGATCTTGGATTTATCAGGTATCATCGAGATGGAAATTGAAATGATTAATGATTTAATGAATATCCTCGATGGAACGGCAATGATGGGTTGTAAAGCCGTGGTGACTGGATTACGCCCTGAAGTTGTTATCAAGATGATCCGTTCAGGGGTTCAGTTCGATGGTAAAGCAGAAACAAAGGGTACACTGCAACAGGCCTTGATGGACTATCTTGTAGTCACCTAAATCGTGAAGTGGAAGTCGCCATGTTGTGGCGGCTTTTTCTTGTGGGTAATTTGGGGTATAAAGGGAATTTACGTGCTGTTTTTTTTGACTCGGATAAGTAGATATGTATAGAAATTGACGTACAACGATACAATTATTCATTATGTGAACAACTTTTACTGGTTCTCGAAATGAGGGTATGTAGAAAACTAGGAAGATCACGGTAGATCAAGATGCAACGGATCGTTTGCAGATATAAGTGAATTTCCAATGAAGGTTAGCCTGAAGCAGGTTAACTTTTTTTCTTATTCCGGCCGCCTATCCGCATATAATTTTAGCGACCTTTTTCACACTTGATGCATAAAAAAACAACTTGTAAGTCACTAAGAAAAGCAAAATCATGAGTTTCTTAAATGGAGTTTCTTAAATGGAAAAGCAAAATTCATTATTGAAACAATGTTTTAATTTTTAACTTATATAATGATTTTCATGAAGTTGAGCCAAGTAACCGTTCTTGTTCCGTACCCTATCTCGATAACTTGATAACTTAGGAAACTCATTTTTATTAAGGCGTAAATATTCTAGTGATTGGCATTTTGTATGTATGAAAGGTATTGGTAGTCCCAGCTATTGATGCTGCAGCCTATCAACCTACAAAAGGAGAAATGGAGATGGTGAAAATATAAGAGGTATGTTCATCGTTTTAAGGGGTTTCTAGAGGGATTCAAGAAAGGTATTGTTGCAACTTCATATAGTAGGCATTTAAATCTTCATAAAAATTAAGGAGGAATTGAAAAAATGAATGTAAAAAAGGTTCTATTTAAAGGACTGGCAGCGACAGCCTTGCTGGTATTCGTGACGCCTGCATTTGCAAGCGCGGTTGATCCAACAGAAGTATTAGGAAGTGAAAACGGTAAAGGAGCCACTTCACATGGCCATATCACAATAATGCCAGCAGATGAAACAACAGGTCCAACTGACCCGATCGTTCCTAGTGAACCGGATGGGGAAACAGGAAATACAGGGGCGCTAACAATTGATAATGTCTCGCCTTTAGAATTTAATACCCACCAATTATCCGGTGGAGCTGTGGAATATTCAACAACTACAAAAAATCCAAACGTTCAAATTACGGATATTCGTGGTACTGGTGCTGGCTGGACATTACAGGTCTCAACTTCACCATTCAAGGATCTAACTGATGAAACGATGATTCTAAAAGGTGCCACTGTTACACTTCCAATCGGGACTGCAGTTACAACTCCAGGAAATGTTTCACCTGCACCAGATTTAAGGGAAGTACAATTAGGTACTGATTCTGAAGTAACTGCACCACAAATCCTTATGTCTGCTCAAGATTCAAAAGGAATGGGAACGTGGGTAGATCAATTTGATCCTAGCAGCTTGAAAATAAATGTTCCTGCAGGAAACTTAGCTGGAGAGTATGTCTCAACATTAACTTGGAGTCTATTGGATGCACCACAATAATATAAAAAACCATGAGGTGAGGAAGATGAAAGTAATTACCCTGTCAGTGGCAGGAAGTATGATTCTGGCTGGATTGATCTTTTCGACAAATTCAGCGGAAGCAGCTGTCGTGAATAGCGCTATTTCCAAAAATTATATTGATTTTATTCCGGATGAGGGTATTACCAAGCCGGTAGATCCGGTTAATCCAGATGAACCGACTCCACCGAGTCCGATTGATCCTATAGATCCAGACAATGGCGGAACGGGAAATAGTGGATCTTTAACTTTGGACTATGTCTCCAACATCCAATTTGGAACCCAAAAAATTATGAGTGGGAACACTACATATAACGCAAATAATAAAGACCCATATGTACAAGTTTCAGATAAACGCGGAACGGGCGAAGGATGGGTTTTGACAGCAAAGGCTTCTGAATTAAAAAATAGCACTGGGGAGTCTTTACAGGGGGCTGAGTTAACATTCAAAAATGGACAAGTAAAATCACAATCATCAAATGTTTCTGAACCGCCAACGGCTTATGACGTTACATTTGATAATAGTGATTCAAAAAAATTCATGGAGGCACCTTTAGAAACTGGCCGCGGAACATGGCTGGACGTATTTTCAGGTTCTGACGGCGATAATAGTAATGTGCAACTAAAAGTTTTGGCTGGCTCAGCTGAAGCCGAAAGTTACAGTGGTACTGTAACATGGGAATTAACCAACGCACCTAGCTAAATACTCAAATAGGGCTTGGCTTTATAAGAAATTATGTAAGCCAAGTTCCATTAATATATATCACATCATGTTGAAACTAGAGGGGGATATAGATGAAAAAAGGGCTATTTATTTTGATTGTGTCCTTATTGATTGGGTTAGGAATCATTTCCCATAATGAAACAGCCTTTGCTGGGACCATGGAATATTCAATCAAAGCCAATATTCCAAAAAACCAAATCAATAAGAAGTTGACTTACTTTGACTTGTATATGAAACCGGGGGCCGAACAAACGATATCTTTAACAGTGAAGAATAACTCGAGTGAAAAAATCGACTTAATGATTGAACCGAATACAGCCGTAACCAATCAAAATGGAGTGATTGATTACAGTAAAAATAATCAAAAAAAAGATCGTTCATTAAAGTATGCATTTTCTGATCTCATTTCCCCAAAACAAAAAGTAACGTTAAAAGGAAATCAAACGAAAAAAGTGCCTTTTACGATTCAAATGCCAGATGAACCATTTGATGGAGTGATTTTGGGTGGATTCTATGTGTACGAAATAAATCAAGGCGCCAAAAAACAAGAAGATGATAATGTTCAAATCAACAATGAATTTTCGTATGTGATTGGCGTCAAATTGACCGAAACGGATAAAAGGGTAAAACCCAATCTAAAGTTAAATAAAGTTCAAGCAGGATTGATGAACTATCGCACAGTGGTGACTGCGAATCTGCAAAACACGGAAGCTATGATTGTCAATAACTTGGAAGTGAATGCTCGAATTACGAAAGAAGGAAACAGGAAGATGCTTCACTCTTCAGAGAAGAATAACGTATCCATGGCACCGAATTCTAATTTCGATTTTCCTATTAGCTGGGATAATCAAGCGTTAGAGCCTGGCAAATATCATATATATATAACGGCAAAAGACGGAGATCAAACCTGGAAATTTGACAAAATGTTTGAGATTAAAGGTGATGATTCAAAGAAATTAAATAAAGAAGCAGTTGAATTGGAAAAAGACTATACACTTATTTTTGTAGGGATCGGCGTGCTAATTGCGGTATTAATCATACTGGTCATTATTCTACTAAGAAGGAAAAAAAGCGGGGAAAAGCATGAAGAAGAGTAAAATATTCACTAGAATCACTTTCTCATTTTTCATTATTATGGGCTTGATTTTCTCAAGTCTTCAATGGCTGGATCCAGTGGAATCCATTAAAGTGGAGGCAGCCGGTCCATTAGAAGATAATCCTCCATCCAGTATTATATTGGATGGCCTATTTACCACTCCATCAACAGGATCAAATAGCTCCATCATTAACAGTCATCTGGTTTCAGTAACCCCTGGAACCACAAATCAAAAGGGGGCAATTTGGTCGATCGACGATCTTAAAATGGATTTAACCAAAGATTTTACAGCCTCTATGTATTTGTATTTTGGGAATAATGGGGCTAATGCGGCAGATGGTATGGCATTTGTGATGCATAATGATTCAAGAGGTGTAAATGCTATAGCAAAATCTGGGGCAAGCTTGGGGGTTTGGGCAGACGAAGGCTATAATGGATCGAAAACATCTGGCATTCAAAAAAGTTTTGCTGTTGAGTTTGATACCTATAAAAATGATGGTGAAAGCAGCTATTTTGATACTAATGTTAACGATGACCATGTTGCATGGGGGTATCCAGGGAAAGCCGATACTTATATAGATTATTCCATTGGTGTTTGGCCGGTACAAAGTAATAGGAGAACCATGAAACATAATAACGTAGATGGTAATACTGGCGTTCAGTATCCCGGTCTGTTATCAAATGGTACATGGCGTAAATTCGAAGTGAAATGGGATGCTGCAAGCCAAGCACTCACGTATCAATTAGAAGGAGTAAATCCAGTTACTGTTGCTGTAAATGTACAAGATGTTTTTGGCTCTACAAAAGTTTATTGGGGATTCACTGGTTCAACAGGCCCTACTTACAAGCAAACCAATCGTGTCGCTTTTGATGAAATACCGGATTTAGTAAATGCAGAAGTTGAGCAAACGATAACCAGACAGGATGATTCTGTTGTTGGGGAGGGCTCTTCAGTTTTTAAAGGTGATGTATTAACCTATACGCTTTATGCGAAATATAACGGTGGTTTACAAAATTGGAAAAATATCATCTTGAACACGGTCTTGAATGATCATGTTACGTTTATCCCAGGCTCCATGACATTGACAACCCCTGGTGAGACTGCAGCATTAGATGATAATTCGTGGTCAGGACAATCGCTGGCACTTAGTATTCCAAATATGGATTCCACTCAAAATGCAGCGACGGTCTCTTTTCAAGTGAAAGTCAATGCAACAACGGAGGCTGCCTCAGTTACCGAAACAGCTAGGTTTAATGGAGATAACATGGTGATTGATACCAATTCAATTGATTATGTCATCCAGCCTAATCAAGCACCAGAAGTAGCAATAAATGATGCTGGCCCTGTTTATGTATCCGAAGGTGAAGATTATGAAGTGACAGGAACTTGGAAAGACAGTGATGATTCCAAAGGCACTTTTTACTATGAATTGAATTCAGAGGAAATCCAATCTGAAGAAAAAGAGAAAGATGTGTCTTCCGAAAGTGCCGACTGGAGTTTTCTCCTTGCAAAAGACCAATTAAATATGGGGGAAAACACTTTTGAAGTGTATGTAACGGATGAAAATGGAGGAAAGTCCAATGTAGCAACGCTGCAAATCATTGTTGTAGAACCGCCATCACTTACACTTGTTGATGCTGATAAGGAAATACCAATTGATTTAGGAAGTGGCTACAAAATAAAAGGGACATGGAGTGATGCAGATAGTGACAAAGTGGACCTATACTATGTGTTGGATAAAGGTGAGCCAATTAAATTTGCATCTGGTGCAGCAAATGTTGCTGATAAAGGGGAAGAAGTCAGCTACGAGCATACCATTCCAGCAGATGAATTATCAGTAGGGACACATACTGTATATGTTTTCGGTGTGGATGATACTGGCAGACGATCAAACGTGGAAAAACTCACCTTGAACGTCATTGGACAAGTTAGTTTCACCAATGTCGCTACGGATGTTAGTTTTGTAAGCATGGAAATTCCTAATCAACCGACATTTGCAAAACGAAATGCCGATTGGGATATTCGCGTGAAGGATACTCGTGGTACCGGCAGTTCGTGGCGGCTGACGGCTACTTTAAGTGAAGATTTTTCTGATGGAGCTGGACATTATTTATTAGATGCCTTAACTTTTGTTGATGAATTTGGAAAAGAAGAAAAAATGGCACTAGGAGTTGCCATGAATGTTTTTGAACATACAACCAAAAGTATGGATGAGATATCCATACATTGGCGAGAAAATCAGGGGATATTATTAAAAATGGAACCTTTTGTCTATATAGGTGATTATAAGGGCAGGATTAAATGGAATTTAGTGGATGCGCCATGAAAAAAAGCCTATGGTTAATCATTTTTTAGATGATCGAATAAAACCAAATCAAACGTGTTCTTCTCCTTTTTTAAAGTGACGAAAAGTCAATTTAAATTGAACTAGCCGAAGCTGAAAGAACATTGGCTATCGTTTGAATGGATGACTTTACAAGGCTCAAGGGTGTCCTAATGGGCATGTATTTGCGTCAGGCATGCCTAATACGTAGCTAGCTAAACAGCCTATCCGTTAACCCATCCGTGCTTATGATTGGTGTCTAGTTAAAATCGGGCAAGTGTACCTGAATTATTTAAAACAAAAAATGTAAAATGCCCGGTTTCGCTTTTTCTTGTACACTGGCTCTTAATAGACACCTCATTTTCGTTTTAACAAGTTGGTAAGCCATTCGATGTATACTGGCTTCCTCTAAACGTGAATGAGGCCTTTTTTTGTATATTCCTTTTCTAACGAAGTGAGTACAGGCAAACTGTATAGCCCTTATGATCGTTGTGGAAGCCGTAGACCCTTCAAAATAGGTCAATATTGGTTTCCTTTTTCTTACATATAGATCATTGCTGGCGCTTCTCTAAAACGTTCATAGCACTTAGTTCCGGAGAAAGGTTTTAAAAGTCTCTTTCTTTATGATCTTTAAACATTTAATCCAATTATTTAGATTTGGGTTTGGAATAGAGGATTCTTTTTCTTCGCACTACAAATTTAACAGCAGAAAATCATAATAATGACCTTATCGGGGAGAGTTCAAAAGCGGTATATACCAATTCATATTTGAACTAGTGTTCCAAAAAAGAAAAGGTTTAGATAAAAATGGGACTATTTAGGGAGTTTACTAAAGTATTTAATGGGTAAAGGGTAAATGCATTTAGGGCTAATGTCTTATTAAGTGGACAGGTAAAGAGGTGATAGTATGAATCGATTTTATAAACGTTATTCAGACGTGATTTTTCATTTATTTAAAGATAATAAGTGGAGTAACTTGGCTGAATTATCCGATAAAACAGGGTATTCAAAAAGTACAATCCGGCGTGATTTAAAATTCCTGGAGACTTTAATTCCCGAGGGATGGGGTTTTGAGAAAAGTGAAAGTCTTGGAATATGTCTTATTAAACCTGAAAATGGTACTTTAGAAAATTTATTGGTGCAAATAAGAGAAAAGAATTCCTATTTTCACATATTAAAGTTAATTCTTTTGAATGATGGTGTCGATATTTCACAGATTTCTCAAGAGGTGCATATTAGTCGTTCCACCGCATATCGTCACCTTGAAAAATTACAGGAGGTAGTACGGGAAGCAGGTGTAAACTTAACTGCTAGCCCATTCAAATTAGTAGGGGAAGAAAAGAAAATCCGGCGCTTTATCATGCAAAATTTGGATTTTGCGACATTGGAAACCTATACAGATAAAGATTCTCTCGATGAAAAGGAATTTCAAACAACGTTACTTCATTTGTTTTCGAAATATTCGATGTCATTTCGGACTGGTGCTTTACACCGACTTACAATGATTTTATATATATCTAATCTTCGTGTTACTATGGGGTATTTCGTTTCCTATCCAAAATCAGTCTTAATGAATTACGAAGGCAGTAAGTATTTTGATTTCTCTAAAGAACTAGGACATTATATGGAAAGATGCCCTTCACGAGATATCCAACTTCAGGAAATATTTTACTTATCGATTTATCTCATGAGTGAGGAAAAACCAGTTAATAGATCACAACATCTTCGATACCTTCGAAACAGAATGAAAAGTAAACGAGGGTTTCCGTTGACTCAATTTTTGGATTCCCTTTCTGAATATGTTTGTTTTAATCTATCACAAGATGATATCTTCTTGTTCCATTTATACCAAACATTAAAGAGAATATCACTTGAAACAGAATTTGAAATGGAGACTGTAAGGAATTCCATGTTACAATATCTTCCCTATTATGAATATAATCCAATTTTTAAGACCATAGAGAAGCTGGCTACCAAATCTTTCTTGACAGTGCCGCTTAAATTTAAGAAACTGGATGTTTTGGAAGTATTCTCACTCCTTCAGGCAGCCATTCTGCGAAATAAGAATCAACACACAATAATAGTTGCTTTAGTTTGTCGTACATATACCGAAAAAGATTATATAAGGGAAGTGTTAAAGTATCACTACGGAAATCAGGTGAGGATTTCAACATTCGATCCCTCCAGCAAAGAATTGATTTACAAGTATGAAGAGATTGATTTAATCATTTCGACGGAAGAAGACATTATCGGATTTCAGAAAATTCCAGTAATTATGGTATCCTCTTTTCCAACTCCATCGGAATTAATGCAAATTAAACAATTTTTTGAAGATCATTTTTTTGACCAATTCAATATGGACCCGGAATTGGTTTATCCATATGAAAAAATGAATGCCGTTGTTAAATGATATACTGTGCAGAAAAAACAATTTGACTTTAACTACCAACGGCAGGAAACGGTTGGTATAGTGAGGAACCTAAGTATATCCGTTTCTGGGGTACTCTCTCTTTACCTAGGGGTTTCACTTCAGCAAGGAATGGACATATGTATCACGAGGGAGCCTCTTTGATACATATAACTTCTTAATATTCCGTCCTGGATGAAGCCAAAGCTTACCGACAGTTTCCCAGAGAAACAACCGCGCCGATGCAAGGCCGTTGGAACCTAAGCGATTATTTCTTTAACAGCCTCTTACGCATATCCTTTGCGCCAATGTGCTGGACTGACTTCATACCCTATTTCCGCCTGTCTGTATTAGGGACCGTGGGCATGAAAACCGAATGGACTATCGAATCACCCGTTTTTCAAGATAGTTTTTCGCAAAAGAAGCTACAATATCCTTCGCCTGTCCGATATTTTTCAATGAATCCTGACCCTAAAAGCGGGTGACTTCATCATTTGATAAACATTGGAACATAGTTTCCGCATCACTTTCACGAATTTCCCGTAAACGTAACCTTTTCGTGTTCAATACAGGAAACATATGATTCCCTCCTCATACATCAGTTTTAACTATTCTGTTTCTTTGATGGTTTTTCCTTTATTATGAAGTGCCTATTTTGCCGGTATTTTCGGTAATAATCGGACAAGCTAACATTAGCACGTATTAAACAGCTCAAGTTAAATAGCATTGGATGAAGGGGAGATAGATCATGGGAAAAAAACATCGCAACCGTATCGCTTCACCGAAAAAGAATAACCATATTCCGAAAGCGGACATCATTGCAGAACATGAAGCACATGGTAAGGAATATTCTGCGAATAAACGGAAGAACGGCCCTGGTTCCAATACAGATTGAGTAAACTAACTTATTGACCGCTCTTGCCTTTAAAGGGCAGGGCGGTTATTTGTGTTTCTTGCCATCGAACGGTTCATCCTATATCTTAAAGAATGAAGAACCATTGAAGGGAGTTAGGATGATGAAAGCACTTGTCTTTGATGATTTCGGCGGGCCAGAAGTTCTGTCTGTAAGGGAAATTGCAGAACCTGAACATTCAAGATCAGCCGTGATCGTTCGAATGAAAGCGATCGGCTTGAATTTTGCTGATGTATATAGAAGGAAAGGGAATTATCATTTGGTGGGTGATCCCCCATTTATTTTGGGTTATGAAGGGGCGGGGGTCATCGAATATGTCGGGGAAGATGTCCATCATGTGAAAGCAGGTGATCGTGTCGGGTTCGCTGATGTTCCCCATGCCAATGCGGAGCTGGTTTCAGTTCCAGCAGATAAACTGCTACCGTTGCCTGAGGGCATTTCCTTTGAAACGGCCGCTTCCGTTTTACTACAAGGATTGACTGCCCAATATCTAACTCATGACAGCTATCCAGTTAAAGACGGAGAAACCATTCTGGTCCACGCCGCTGCAGGCGGAGTCGGCCAATTACTGACACAGATGATCAGGATGAAGGGCGGTCAGGTCATTGGCTTGACATCAACAAAGGATAAAGCGGCTGTTGCCAAACAAACGGGTGCCGATCATGTTTTCCTTTACGGATCGGACTGGATGAATTCCATTAAGGAAGTAACCGGAGGTAAGGGCGTTGATGTCGTTTACGAATCAGTAGGCCAAACCTTGCTGAATAGTTTCGAGGCGACAAGGACTGGAGGGACTGTCGTTTTCTTTGGTATGGCAGGCGGCGATCCGGAGAAAATCGATCCAAGGATGTTAATGGATACATCCAAAGCATTAATAGGTGGAGACCTCTGGAACGTCTTGACTTCCCATGAAGAAAGGAAAAGAAGAACAGCAGAGTTGTTTGAATGGATCATGGAAGGAAAAATCTTCGTTGAAGAACCGACTCTTTTTTCGCTGGAAAATGGGGCTGATGCACATAGACTTCTTGAAAGCAGGAAAAGTACGGGGAAAATATTATTAATACCATAAAAAGGTATAAGGGCTTTCCATTCTAAATGGTGGGGCCTTTTTATTTTAGGCTGTTTTTCACATACTTTGTTGCTATTTACCAGGTAGTGAGTTGTGGTTGATTTCCCCTCCAGATGCTCGCTTTCCGCGGGGCGGGCGGTGAGCCTCCTCGGCGTAAACGCCTGTGGGGTCTCACCTGTCCCGCTGCTCCCGCAGGAGTCTCGCACTTCCGCTCCAATCAACCTTAAATAGTTTCGTTTTAAAAACAACAATCTTTACGAAAAGAGCCTTATTTTAAAATGGCCTGCTGCACTCAACACCTTATTCATACTGATGATCAGAAACTTTTTCAGTTCCTTTATATAGGCCCATTCTTAGACCCTTTGATAACTTATATATTTAAGCCCTTGCCATTAGAGGGGCTAAGGCCTGTTGTCCAAACAATCTGCTGACCAAGTTCCCTTATCCACAAGACCATTATGCAACACACGAATTCAGAGGAGAAATCCACAGAGGGCCATCCCAAAACCACAATCGTCATTCTGCAATTCACAGTCGGCCTTCGTCCCCAAAGAAGGCAAAAAAAAGAGAACGGATCCGTTCTCTTGGAAAACATATGACATATGTGATTTTAAGAGGAAATGGAGAGAACATCCAGACGCTTCTTTTGGATCGCGAAATAGGATTGGAGGGTTTCCTTTTTCTTTGTAAGAGAAAAGTTCCGGATAGCCGGGGCCACTGCATGATTGCCGAATTTAAGGGTCAAGGTCAACAGCCTGTCCAACTGGCCATATGTATCGTTTCTAATGCGCGCCATATACTCGGCAGCGACCTGCTTATCATCATCGGTACTTTTCTTTTTTCCTTCTGCCCGAAATTCTTCGGTCACAGTCTTTACACGGGAAATGAGCCATGTTTCGCACCAGTCGTTCAGCACATGGCGGATGAATTCTGCCTGGTGGGCATACTTGACCATCTGTTCCAATGTTTCGTTGTAAATGATCTTGCTTAAATAAGCAGAGGCCTGTTTTGGGGCAAGAAGTAACTGCTTATTGGCAGGAAGCGCCTGGCCAAACTTCTTAAGAGAATGAGAATAGACGAAACGGGCTAACTTCTGCAGTTCCTTTTGGATATCATTGGAGATGGTTGTCGCTTCTTGTAGAAATGAACGGAAAATATATTTGCCGACCCTTTCCAATTCCCTGCATACAGAATCATTGATATGCCCAAGGTAGCCAGAGTTAAAAATCGTTCTCCGCAACAATGTCCGTTCCGCCCTATTTTCTTTATACTGCTCCAAGACACCTCCGGTAAAGGTGAACACGAGAACTTCTTTCTTTGAAAAAGCCCTGCTTGCAAAAGAAATCGTCACTAAATGGCCTAAAGCGTCATGGATTGCATCGATTGCATCCAATAAGCGCTGCCTTGTGAATAGCGAGCTGGAATCAGGGACGATTTCACTATAATCAAATAGTACTGACTCAGACTTCAAAACAGACATTCGGAAAGCACCCATAAGCAGCAGCCGTTTTCCATGAATCGTTAAGGATTTGAAAGCATCGCTATAAAAGAAACGGTATTTCTTGCAATAACGGTCAGTCTTCCTGTTATAGCCAAGATTACTTGCGGGACCAAGGTTAAACTTATAAAAGATATCTTCACCTTGAGGAACAGGCACAAACACTTTCTTTAGAGATCCTTGTGGTGCGGTGAATTTATTGATAATCTGCCTTAAGTACTTTTCTGTCGTTCCGACTCCTCGGGCCATCATATGAAGCGGGCTCTGGATGACCCCGTCCCAATCACTGTGGAGCAAGGCGTACAAACACGTATCGAATTCAGTGGAAGATACATTTCTTAATAGGTATTGGTAAGTTTCTTCATATATCATAAGGCATCCATCCTTTTCTAGAATCTATATAAACATTGAATCGATAAAAGTAGCATCGTTGGAGTAAATAGTTTTGGAAGTTTTATGATATGGATGAAATATTATTTCGATATATTTTGAAAATAGTAAATTAGTTGCACAAAAGTGATAAAATGGTTAAATGGGAACATACATGACAAGGAGAGATATTTAAAACCATGATACTTTCACTACTCGTTTTCATCTTAAAAGGGATTTTTATGAAAATACCATTTGCCATATTGGGACTTTCCTTGATTCCGCAGAGATGGACAAACGCAATCACCAAAAAGGATATATCCTTTTTCATTGAACAGGTGCTGAGACTTTTAGTTTCTGCTGCCATATTGTTTTTCGTTATCGATATTATGCTATTGGATCTTACTGCCACTGCATTCTTTTCGAGTTTTGCCATCATTCTTGGGCTCATTCTCATCATTGATTCCAGAATGTATGTGTACAGTGCCAGGGAATCTTCAATAAACCGACGAAATCGGAGGGGAAATGAAGCTGAGAAGCAACCAAAAACACCTTGGAATGTATATTTCAACAGTTTGATAGGATTCGTTTTGATATTAGCTTGGGTCATCATGCTGTTTTACCCCATCACTTTTGCCGCAGATCTGCATGGCTGGACAAAGGTCGATAAGAAAAATGAGCTGGAAGAAGTTCAAGATATAAAAACCATGCCGCTTGTTACAGTGAAAATGGCAGATGCAAAAGGTGATGCAGCGATTAATAAAATAGAAAATGCATCATATTTCACTGAAGGCGAATACCGCCTAACCAATATTAATGATGAATTGACTTATACTTCACCAATTGAAATGGACGGATTTTTGAAAGCTGGGAAAGCGGAATACACGCCAGGTTATAATTTGATTTCTGCCGTATCGACGGATAAAGGGGCAAGTACGGTAAAAGGGAAGATGCTATATGCTCCCTCACAGTACCTCGATCATGATTTGGAAAGGACCATCCGCAAAGCATACCCGAATAAAATCATCCATGATTCATATTTGGAACCGAACGAAGACGGAAAGCCCTTCTTTGTAGCTTCAGTGGGACATTATTTGAAATACCGCAGCGGGCCCGCAGTGGACGGGGTAGTCGTAGTGAATCCTGAAACGGGGGACATGAAATACTATCCTTTAGGAAAAGAACCTAAATGGGTAGATCGAACATTCACATTGGAAACGGCCCTGGAATATTGGACCTACTGGGGGAAATACGTTCACGGGTGGAAAAACCAGTCCTTATTTGGGCCGAAGAAAGATGTCTTGATTCCAAATGAGGAAAATATGCAAGTCACATTCAACGAAAAAGGCGAATTGATTTATGTAGTGGACTTCACCAGGGCTAAATCAAAAGGAAACTCAAAAACCCTGGTTGGTTACGGTGTTTTCAATGCCAAAACCGGTGAAATGACGTACTACAAAGGCGTCACGTCCGTTCTAACTGGAAAGGAAGCAAAATCCAACGCTAATGCGAGTGAGTTTTTGTCTAAATATCCAGGCTGGAAAGCCACTAATGGAATTTTCTATACGATATACGGTGCGCCCACTTATGTCATTCCGGTTACTAAGGGCAGCAAGTTTCAAGGTGTGGCGATCGTGTATGCCAATAGCGATAACCCCCAAGTTGTCTTTGGGAAAACGAAAGACGAAGCTTTCCGGAATTATAAAAAGCTGATTGCATCTTTAGGGAAAGTCAGCGGTGTAACGCCTCAAAAAGGATTTGAGATGAAAGAAATAAAGGGGAAAGTTACAAGGATCAACGATGCCAATCTTTCCAATGGATACGTATTCTATTTAATCGTAGAAGGCAATACCAAGAGATTCTCAGTGGACCCTGGAGTCAATGAGCTATCTGATGTTGTATTGACGAATGTAGGAGACCGGGTTGTGCTGAAGGTGATGGATATGGAAGAAGACGTCGTTCCAGTCGATCAATTCACTAATCTGGACTTACCTAAGAAATAAAAGCATGATTGAAGCATGAAAAAAAGCATTGGGTATCAGCAATGCTTTTTTTCATGCCTGCATTTAGAGTTCGATTGATTAACATTACAGGTCCGATAGTTTGAATGAAAGGATGGATTTCATATAATATCCCTTTTGAATGACGGCTTTTATTACGAAGTGCCCATTTATCCGTTTCCGCACCCGGTACAGCAGTGAAGCGATTTCTTCTGCCGTCACAATTTGCTCGGGATCACCGATTCTCTCGGGCCATACATGCTGGACAATCTCTTCTTTTGAGATTAGGTTGTCCAAATTCTCATAAAGCAACTTAAAGCAATCGAATTCCTTAGTAGGCATTTTAATGGGTGCTTCATCATTGATGATCACGGTCTGAAGGTGCTTATTGATAGCCACGATTTGCTGTATCTCCGGGTTCACCGGAGTGAAATCCCGTGTTAAATCGTTGTCGATGGAAATCATGAATTCAATCAATCCATTAATCAAAGTAATGGAATCCCCCGGTTCGATGAGGCAGGGATGGCCCGGAACGAGCGGCATCTGGTTCACCGAGGTACCGTGTTTGCTTGCCAAATCCTCAATGAGAAGCTGTCCTTCCTCCATATAAATCCGGCAATGTTCCCTGGAAACGAAGTCATTGTAAAGCATGAAATCAGCTTTGGAGTGCTGGCTTGCACGGCCAATCAGCAGGCTTTTCCCTTCAAAAACATAGGCGAATTCCTCGGTTTGGCCTTTGTGCAAGGTTCTCGATACAACCTTGAAAGTTTTATAGATCATTCACTTCATATCCCCTTAAGAGTCTGAATATTTAGATTATTTTTATAGATTTATCATTTTGGCTACATGGCTGTTTAGTGGGTTCAATTTTATAATTATAAATTATCATACGCTTACTTACTAACGAAAAATGAAAAAAATACAAATTAGGCACACGGCCATTATAACTTAAAGTAATGACGGATGAAGAAAGTAACTCTATTTTTGCTTGCCTTGACTGTCAGAGGGGTGCTTTTAAGGCGTTTCCTCAAAGCCGGCCAGGCAAGCACCGGAAGAAGTATGCGATGAAAATGTACCTTACGCTTGTGGAAAAGGAGTTGACCAAAGGTGAGTATGTGGAGAGATAGGATAAATGCCTTCAGCATCCTGCTGATGATCATTAGTATGATAGTATATATTATTTTTCCCCAGCCCTTTACCCTCAGTCTGTACTGTATATTTGGCATTGCCTTTATTAGCCTGACTTTACTGAATTAAGCATATCCTGGATTGGGGAGGGATGTGGGAGACGAAACGGGAAGGAAGAAGACAGAAAAAGGTGGAGGAGGCATGACTGAATACATGACTCTTCCAGTGAAGTTAATATAAAAATTCAAATTCAGTGCCTGCCGGATCAACGGCAGGCTTTTTTCAAGCTCTAAATTACTAGCAAGAGGTACGCTAATGATCATTATCATTCACCCATACTTAAAAAGAGCCATTTTTAATTGGAAACGGTATAATAAATTGGCAGAAGTAGACATTAATATGGACTGCCACTGAGTTTTATCGCGTATATTAACTGAATCTCGAGAGAAAGAACCTTTATACAATAAAGTCAAAACAAGAAAAGGAGAAACCATGACAAATGAAACTGGATGGAATTTAGACAATAGTTATGCCCGTCTTCCGGAAAAATTTCACACGAGCACGAACCCGACTCCTGTACGTTCACCGGAGTTGATCATTCTCAATGAACGGGTGGCTGAATTCCTTGGTTTGGACGTTCAAAAGCTTCAAAGTGATGCTGGCGTGGCGGTGTTTGCCGGAAACGAGCTTCCAGAGGGTGCTTCGCCTCTTGCCCAAGCTTACGCGGGGCATCAATTCGGGCATTTTAATATGTTAGGTGACGGCCGGGCGATATTGCTTGGCGAGCAGGTCTTATCCGAAGGCGAGAGGGTCGATATCCAGCTGAAGGGTCCGGGAAGAACGCCATATTCCCGCGGGGGCGATGGCCGGGCTGTACTTGGACCGATGCTGCGCGAATACATCATCAGCGAAGCGATGCACGGGCTCGGCATTCCTACCACCCGAAGTCTGGCAGTGGTTACGACCGGTGAAACGGTGATCCGTGAAACCGGGCTGCCTGGTGCCATCATGACCCGTGTGGCTTCGAGCCATCTTCGTGTCGGAACCTTTCAATTCGCTGCAAAATGGGGCACGGTCGAGGAACTCCGGACCCTTGCCGACTATGCAATAAAGCGTCATTTTCCAGACATTGAAGCAGATGAAGCTGATGAAAGCCGTTATCTCTCGCTGCTGCAGGAAGTAGTCAAGCGTCAGGCTGAGCTCATTGCCCAATGGCAGCTGGTTGGCTTCATTCATGGGGTGATGAACACCGACAACATGACGATCAGCGGAGAAACCATCGATTATGGCCCTTGCGCCTTCATGGATGCCTATGACCCTGCAACAGTATTCAGTTCAATTGATACTCAAGGCCGCTATGCCTATGGTAACCAGCCGATAATTGGGGGTTGGAATCTTGCGCGATTCGCTGAATCCCTATTGCCGCTGTTACATGATGACCAGGATCAGGCCGTTACACTGGCCCAAGATAAGATTTCTGTTTTTAATGATCTGTATCACACTAATTGGTTAGCGGGAATGAGAGCAAAACTGGGGTTATTCAACGAAGAGACACAGGATGAAGCCCTTATTAATGGCATCCTCAGTATGATGAAAAAGCATGGTGCCGACTATACCAATACCTTCCGTGCTTTGACCTTAGATAAGATGGCGGATACGGTCCTTTTCGGGACACCTGAATTCGCCCAGTGGCAAGAGCTCTGGTTGGCTAGACTAGGCAGGCAGAAGGAATCGAAGGAATCTTCGAATCAGTTGATGGAGAAAAGCAATCCTGCAGTGATTCCACGGAATCACCGTGTTGAAGAGGCATTGGAAGCGGCAGTGGAACAAGGGGACTACAGCGTGATGGAACGGCTTTTGGATGTTCTCTCAAACCCTTATGCACACTCTGATGAACAAGCTGAATACTCCACATTGCCTGCGTCAACAACACCTTACCGAACCTTTTGCGGTACCTGATTATAATGGAGATTATGAAGGAGCTCCCGAGACTGAAGTTGATTCTTTGTCAACTTCAGTCTCGGGAGCCTTTTTGTTTATTTAGTAAAAAAGTTTAGTTTGAAGAATATCCATTGCGCGCTCAATATCCGCTAAATCTTCCTTCGAAGCATGTTGCAGCCGGCTTTGGAAACGGGATTCCACAATTGCAAAAGCCTCGTTCATCATCGTTTCCCCCTCTTTGGAGAGGCGGATGTATTGTTTCCGTCTATCTTCCGGATCACTTATTTTTTCAATTAAATTCTTTTCGCTTAATTTTTTCAGTTCACGGCTCGTGTTAGGCATGGAGATGTGCTGACAGTCACTGATTTCACTTGGAGTGACAGGCTGACTGACTGTTATATATTCAAGAATGTGATATTGTACCGGCGTGATGGAATCGGATTTGGCGTTTTGGGTCAATTCGTGTGTCACTTGATGTACGGAAGTTGTAAATGTGACCATTTTTTCAAAAAGAGCTTTTTTGTCCATAACTTTCACCTCTTACTGAGAAGATATCAAAAATGTTATCAAAATACAATTATCATTTGACAAAAAAAAAGGCGTTGTTATATTATTGTTATCAAATGATAAGTAAATAGGGGGGGACGTCATGAACATGCTGGTCATTTACACATATCCAAATCATGAAAGTTTAAGCTATGCCTTTTTACAAAAAGTCATCAAGGGAAGTAAGGAGAACACCCACATAAAGGGGCTGCAGGTCTTGGATTTATATGAAGAGGGCTTTAATCCGCTCT
Organism: Peribacillus sp. CSMR9; assembly: GCF_033141925.1. Taxonomy (NCBI): domain Bacteria; kingdom Bacillati; phylum Bacillota; class Bacilli; order Caryophanales; family Bacillaceae; genus Peribacillus; species Peribacillus sp. CSMR9. Next base: position 57,219 of record NZ_JAOPHO010000012.1, on the reverse strand, counting down.
TGGAGTTCAATGAGCATAAACGAAGGCGTGATATGCATCGTGATCCTCAGCTTGAAAAATATAGAAATCAAATTACTTGGGCCGATAAGATTGTCTTTGTTTATCCAATCTGGTGGGGGAGGCCTCCCGCAATGCTGATGGGATACATTGATCAATTATTTTCTTCGAATTTCGCCTACAGGGATAAAAAGGGATTGTTCCCAGAAGGCCTTCTTAAAGGAAAGTCGGTCGTATGTGTATCAACGATGAAGGGACCTGCAAAGTATCCGCTTCTCTGGTTGAATGATGCGCATAAAATATTGATGAAAAGAGCGTTATTCAATTTTGTCGGAATCAAAAAAGTGAAGTTTTTCGAATTCGGTAATATGGAAAGCCCAAAGGGGAAACAAACCCAAAAGCTAGAAAAGGTTTATCGGTATTTCAGAAAGGTGGCAAGCTAAGTTATTGCGTGATTGATAGAGGCACTTGATTTGGATATTTTGCGATGAACCTTGATTTAAAGGGCAAGAGTCTTGATTGATTAAGATTAAAACTCCATAAAAACTAGATGATAATTGATTTTGCTTTCTTGATTTCCACTCCAGGCACTCGCTTTCCGCGGGCGGTCCGCCCTCGGCTTCTTGCGCCTGCGGGGTCTCCCTTGGACGCGCTTTTCTAAGCAGAAGTCCCGCACCTTCCGTTCAATTAACTTTGCTTTGAAATATAGATAAAATTTCTGGTTTGAATAAGGTTAGTTTCTCGAAAAGGTAGTTCCTATGCGAAATGCTTCATCTGTTTTTTAAACTTTGGGTTGCCGACATATGTCGGCAACTTTTCTTTTTTTATCGCTTTACATGTAACAGATTACATAGTTTGTTATGTAACCACTTAGCTGTGCAGCTTCGTAATCATTCCCGTTTTGTTTTCACTAACCTCCATTTGTTCTTGATGAAGGTAAGGATCATACAAATCACTATGATCGTCAATGAAGCTAATCCACTTAACCATATGCTTTGGAATTCACTTACATAAGGCTTGATGATGTATGAGGCAACGATGGCCAGGACCGCGCTTATCGGTATGAAATCAGCGACTTTCCCTTTGCTGAATACGATAGCAAGGATTGGAGCCAGCAATGCTGAATATACATTACCTGAATAAAATAAAAGCTCTAAAAGGTTTGGGGAATAGAAGAGCGTAGCTACGAAAACCAATCCTCCAATACAGGTTGCAAGAAGGCAGGCCATCCTTATTTTTTGCTGGTCGCTTTTTTTCGTTTGAAAGGGTACAAGAATATTGGCTACGATCAGGCTTATCAATGAATGCAGGCAGGCACCGAATGTTGAGGTGATTGCACTGAAGGCACAGAGCACAAAAAGGATGAAAAAGAATGGTGTTGTTATCTTGTTTGCCAATCCAGCCAAAATCGAGTGTATGTCAGTGAAACCGCCCGTAAAGATAACCATGATGAACAGAGATGAAAAGGAGAGCGGGAATATAATCCATATAAGGCCAGATAAAGAGAATGTTAAGGGGACTTTTTTCAACTCTATCATAAATAATCGCTGCCATGATGTTAGGTCAAAGAAAAACTGGCCGAACCCAACAAGAAGTCCTGCAAAAAGAAAACTCCATAGATCATACTTATTGATTACGAGCATGTATGGATGGTATAAACGAATCCCATCATAAACAGGCTGAATCCCTTCTTTGACGAAAAAGTATAAAGGAATTAAGATAACGGCGGCAAACATGAAGACGACTTGAAAAGCTGCGAATCCATGAATGAGCTTTAACCCGCCGAAGCCAGCAAAAAGAACACAAAAACCGAAAAAAAAGAACAACCCGACATATAGCGGCGTATCGAAAAGAAACTGGCATAGGGTGGACGCTGCCATTCCCTGGATGAATAAAGTATATAAGCTGGTCATGACCAGGATCACGATCAATATCCAATATCCCAAAGGATGAAGCCTGGTTTTTAAATAGTCCCCGATGGTCAACCCCATTGGAAAATCCTGCCGGACCCTCTTCCCGATGAAGCTGAACATGAACAGGGCGATCGCTCCCATAAGAGCATAGCCGATCCCTCCGAAAACTCCATACTTCACCATCGATTCAGGGGAGGATAATATCGTGGTTCCTGTGACCCAGCGTGCCAGGAGGGAGATGATCCCTAAGCCCATCCCAATTTGAATGGGGCCTTGTACGTATTCTTGAAATGTACGTTGTCGCAATGTTCATTTTCCTTTCTCGCGGAACTCTTTGGGCGTGATTCCCTCTATCTTCCGGAATAAAGTGCTGAAATAATGCTGGCTATTGAAACCTGAGTTCTCAGCGACATCTGATATGCTCCAGCTGGTGTTATTGGTTAAGGCCCTTTTAGCCGCTTTTATTCTATATTGCATTATATATTCCGAAAAGGAAGTGCCGACTTCTTCATGAAATTTCCTGCTTAAATAAGTCGGGTTGGTATGCACTTCACGAGCGATATCCGAAAGGGAGAGTTTTTCAGCATAATTTTCATGTATGAATGAAAGAGAATGGTGAATCAGGGTTGAATAGTTATGGGAAGACTCCCTTTTATCATACCTGGATAGCACTTTCTGCAAATCGCTTTCTATTACAGGCTTCGTTAAATAATCAACCACGCCTATCCTTATGGATTGCTGGGCATAATCGAAACTTTGATGCGCGGTCACCATTATGATTTCCACTTCTTTGTTCAGTGCCCTTAGGTCTTCACCAAATTCAAGACCCGATCGCCCCGGGAGATTAATATCCAGGAAAGCGAGATTAATTTTATAATTTTGGTTGAAGGTCAGTGCCTGACAGGCATCAGCAGCTTTATGAAACTTCCAAAAAGGATAAATGGACTGAATCATATATTCCATTTGTTCAAGGACCAATGGTTCGTCATCAACTAATAACACATTCATTCCGGGGCCGCCTCCTCCATTTTCTTATCATAAACAAGTGGCCATGATACCTCTACCTTTGTTCCCGATTCATTAGAAGATATATTCAATTGTGCACGGTCACTGAAATACAGATATAAACGTTTTTGGATATTATCCAGGCCATGGCCGCCTTCGTCAGTAACGGAAGATGCATTTCCCATTAATCCATTATCCGCCACTTCCAGATACACCATCTGCGAATCCCGATAGAACCGGATATGCAGAAGGGCTTCCCCCACTTTTTTTTCCAATCCGTGTTTAAACGAATTTTCCACTAAGGTCTGGAGAATGAAAGGGGGTACCAGTGCGATTGATAATGGGTTTGGGCACTCCATATCAATCTTAAGGCGATCACCAAAACGTAGGGTCTGGATGTCGAGATAATGCTGGGTATACTGAATTTCCTGGGAAAGGGGGATTAATGGTTCTGAAGCTTTATATTTGAATTTCAAGAATTGTGAAAATGCCTCTAAGGCCCGTATCAATTCAGCCGTCCTGTTCAGGCGGGCCAAGCCCAAAATGACATTTAGTGTATTAAATAAAAAGTGGGGCTGGATTTGCTGGTTCAATTTATTATATTGTGCTTCTTGCAGTGCTTGCTCCAGGCGTATCTCTTTGTTTCTATTTTCAAGAAGGTCGATCCTTTTCTCGAATATGAATAAAAATAAAAGAGCGATAGCTCCCATGATGGGAGCTAAAATGAAGAGCATGATAATTAACGTGAATCCCTCGTAACTAAGCATGGAGAACCTCTGCTGGTTATATTTTTAAATTACTTGAATTATTCTGTTTATTAGTATCATACTAAAGACCCCTCCGGAAATCTACAACTTATGACACAATGTGACAGGCCACTTGATGATTTTGTGCTGAGAGCTTTAGCTCGGGTAACTGTGTTTTACAGATGTCCATCGCAAAAGGGCACCGTGTATGGAAGCGGCAGCCGCTAGGAGGATCGATGGGTGAGGGGACATCACCCGTTAATAGGATTCGTTCTCTTTCATGCACCGGATTCGGTACTGGGATGGCAGATAGCAATGCTCTCGTATATGGATGCTGCGGCTGTTCGAAAATGGACTTTTTATCTGCTATTTCGACTATCTTTCCAAGATACATGACCATTACGCGATCCGAGATATGCCTGACCACTCCCAAATCATGTGAGATGAAAAGAAAGGTAAGATCGAACTGTCGCTGTAAGGATTTTAATAGATTCAGTACTTGTGCTTGAATGGAGACATCAAGTGCAGATACAGCTTCGTCACATATGATCAATTTTGGGTCTACTGCAAGAGCCCGTGCAATGCCGACCCGCTGTCTCTGGCCGCCGCTGAATTCGTGCGGGTATCTTTCCATGGACTCCGGTCTGAGCCCCACATGGCCCAATAATTCTTCAATCCTGCTCTTTCGTTTTTCTTTAGGCACTACATTTTGGATGGCTAAAGCTTCTCCGAGGATTTGCCCTATAGTCTGCCTAGGATTAAGAGAGGCAAATGGATCTTGAAAAATAACTTGCAAGTCCTTCCTGGTGCTCCTCATTTCTTTTTTTCCTAAACTGAGTAAATCCTTGTCCTGAAAGTGAATGCTCCCGCTTGTAGGTTCATCCAATCGAAGGATGGCCCTTCCGGTGGTCGATTTTCCGCAGCCTGATTCGCCCACTATGCTTAAGGTTTCACCCTGATAGATATGGAAGCTAATATCATCAACGGCTTTTACATGATTGACGGTTCTTCCGAAAAATCCACCCTTGATCGGAAAATATTGTTTCAATTGATCTACTTTAAGCAAAACCTTTTTCTCTGCAACTGGTACCCCCGTCATAAAACCCCCACCTCCTCTTTAGTGTTATAGTCCTTCTCCCATTGGGGGGTGAACATCCAGCAGCTGACCTGGGTGCTTGGGCCGGTTGCCTGGAGATCCGGTACGGCTTGTTCACAAATGCTCTTCTTATTTGCACAGCGGGGAGCAAAGCTGCAGCCCTTGGGCATGTTGTAAGGACTTGGAACAGTCCCGGGAATTGTAGTCAGTTCTTCCTGGTCCATATCCAATCGTGGAAGGGATTTTAATAAACCGATGGTGTATGGATGTTTTGGGTTTGTGAATATTTCCTTGGCCAACGTATATTCAACTATTTTTCCTGTGTACATGACGGCAACCCGGTCGCAGGTTTCATATACGACACCCAGATCATGAGTGATCAAAATGACAGCCGTCCCGAAATCCTTTTGCAGTGTCTTGATCAGTTCGAGGATTTGGGCTTGGATCGTCACATCCAGTGCCGTTGTAGGTTCATCCGCTATTAAAACCTCAGGGTGGCAGGCAAGTGCCATCGCAATCATGACCCTTTGCCTCATTCCGCCGCTTAGCTCATGCGGCTCCTGTTTTGCCCTTTTTTCAGGTGAGGGGATCCCGACGAGCCGAAGCATGTCGACGGCTTTGTTCCATGCTTCTTTTTTTCCCAGATTTTGATGGAGCCGGATGGCTTCTGCAATTTGCTCACCCGCTGAATATACGGGATTCAATGAGGTCATCGGCTCTTGGAATATCATCGAAATTTCATTACCGCGTATAGATCGCATCTGTTTTTCAGTCTTCGTAAGCAGATCCTCCCCTTTAAAAAGGATGCTGCCCCCAACAATCTTTCCAGGGGGCGATGGAATAAGCCTTAATAATGATAAGGATGTTATACTTTTACCACTTCCAGACTCCCCGACGATTCCGAGGGTTTCCCCTTTATTGAGGGAGAAACTGATTCCGTTGACTGCTTTACTCGTTCCTTCGTCAGTGAAAAAGTGGGTCTGCAGATTTTTTACCTCCAGTATTTTATCATCAACCTGTTTCATCATCCTACCTCCTTAATTCAAGTCTATTCTTTTGTTAAAGTATCGATAGAGGACATCCACTGCCAAATTCATGAATACGAAGATAACGGAAGCAATAAGGACCCCGCCTTGAACCATTGGTAAATCCCTCGTTCTGATTGCATCAACTATCAATCTCCCAAGACCATTGATGGCAAATACGGACTCTGTCAATACGGTACCGCCGAGTAGTGCACCGAACTGGAGGCCCACGACTGTAATGACGGGGATAAGCGCATTTTTCAGGCCATGTTTATAAATGATGACATATTCTTTTAATCCCTTTGCTCTTGCAGTCCGGATGTAGTCCTGGCGAACGACTTCGAGCATGCTCGACCTGGTCATCCTTGCTACAATGGCCGCTCCGCCGGCCCCAAGGGTTATGGCTGGGAGAATCATGTGCCTAATGGTTCCCCAACCTGAAACCGGAAACCAATGAAGGTTTACGGAAAAGAAGTAGATAAGCATCAGACCTAACCAGAAACTAGGTAATGAGATTCCTAATAAAGCAACGATCATGATGGAAATGTCAGATACCGAGTATTGCTTGGTTGCCGAGATGATTCCTGCCAGCATTCCAAGGACAACGGTTATGAAAATGCTTGCAAGTGCCAGTTCAAGGGTGATTGGCAAGCGGACCATGATTTCGTCCAAAACAGGGCGGCTGCTGCGGAGAGATTCTCCAAAGTCACCTTGTACAGCATGAATGATATAGTCTGCATACTGATAGAGGATTGGACGATCAAGGCCAAGATCATGTCGCAGCGATTCAATCGTTTCTTTAGTAGCCCCTTCACCTGCAAGCAGTGTTGCCGGATCTCCAGGGACCATTTGCATGATGAGGAAAACAACAAGACTCACTCCTAGTAAAACCGGTATGGTTTGAAAGACCCGTCGGATTATAAAAACGAACATTTTCTCTCCTCCTTATTTTTTCATTCTTGGATCTAGGGCATCTCTAAGTCCATCCCCGAAGACGTTGAAACCCAGCACCAGTGTTGATATGGCTATTCCGGGAAACAAGGCGATGTGAGGGGCGCTGAACAAATAATCCCGACCGCTGCTCAGCATGGCTCCCCATTCCGGTGAGGGAGGCTGGGCTCCCAATCCAAGGAATGATAATCCGGCTGCCGACAGAATGGCCGTTGCCAGACGTAATGTAGCTTGAACGATGACGGGTGATAGAATATTCGGAAAAATGTGCTTGCGTATGATCGTGAAGTCAGTGGCTCCCAATGCACGAATGGCATCGATATATTCCAGCTTCCTGACTGACAATGTGGAACCGCGTACAATCCGGGCAAACATCGGTATGGAAAAGACACCGACCGCTACCATTACATTGATTAAACTTGGGCCAAGGGCACTAATGATGGCAAGAGCCAGCAATATTCCCGGGAAAGCCAGCAGAACATCGACAATCCTCATAATGACGGTATCGATCCATTTTCCGTAATAACCTGCTGTTAACCCAAGCAGTATGCCGATGAACGCCCCGAAGAATACAGAGACAAACCCAACCGTTAATGAAAGCCTTGTTCCATATAATAATCTGCTTAAAATATCCCTTCCCTTATCATCCGTACCCATCCAATGTTCGGCTGACGGAGGCTGGAGTTTGTGGACTAAATCAATTTCATAGGGATCCTGTGGTGAAATCAAAGGTGCAAACATGGCCAATAAAATATAAAAAAGTACGATGTACCCGCCTATCAATGCCAATTTATTTCTCTTGAATTTTTTATAAAAAGCTTTCCAGTTTCTTAGTTTTGGAGATTTTCTTTCGTTTACCTTCAATTCGGTATTATTCAAGACGACCTCTGGCTTCATTGGATTTCCTCCTTTTCTTTCATTAAATTTATTCAAAATATGTATTGAAGTAAATATGATGCGGAAAAGCAGTAAAGATAATTAAAAAATGAGTAAAGATTCTGAAAATATAAAATTCTTTTTTTTCTTATAATTTGAAGTAAGCCCGATGTACTCATAGCTGAAAGTTACTTGGAGAAACAAAGGCAGGTTGAAAAGGGAGGAAATAGAATGAGAAAAGGTATGATTGGGGTACTATTCGCATCGTTATTAGGCATCTCATCCATTTTATCTGGGTGTGCAACAGATCAAACCGGCAGCAAGGAACCGGAAGGAAAAGCGAAAGAAGGAGGTACACTAATCGTCGCCCGATTATCTGACGCGACCATCCTGGACCCTCACTTCATAACAGACATTCCATCAGCAAACGTCGTTTATGAAAAGGTTTATCAAACATTGGTCGTTCCTGATAAAAACATGGATCCTAAGCCGCTGCTGGCAAAAGAGTGGAAACAACTGGATGATGTCACTTGGGAATTTAAATTGCAAGAGGGTGTCAAGTTCCATGATGGAGCTCCATTCAATGCCGAAGCGGTGAAAACCAATTTCGACAGGATACTGGATCCGGCAACAGCTTCTCCGCAGGCTGGTAAATTGGAAATGATCAAAGAAATTAAAGTGGTTGACGATACTACCGTACAATTCAAACTGAAATATCCTTATGCTCCACTGTTATCTATTTTAGTTAGTAATGAAGGAAGCATCATCAGCCCTAAAGCCATTAAGGAGCATAGTGATAAACTAGGCCAAAACCCCGTTGGGACAGGGCCCTTCATTTTTAAATCGTGGAAGCCCGGTGAAGAGATCGTACTTTCGAAAAACGAGGACTACTGGGGGGATGAACCTAAGATTGATGGGGTAGTATTCAAGGTTGTACCTGAAGATGCTACGAGGATTGCGATGATTGAAACGGGTGAAGCACATGTGACCGATCAAGTGCCAGTGACCGAGATTGAGAGGATCGAAGCATCGGACACGATGGATTTATATCGCACGGAGGGACTTGCAGTTGAATACCTAAGCTTCAATGTTAAGAAAAAACCTTTCGATGATGTACGTGTCCGTAAAGCGGTCGCACATGCCATCGAGGTCGATTCGATTATCAAAGGGGTTTATAACGACGTCGGTACGAGGGCAAATTCAACAATGAGCCCAAAGGTGTTTGGCTATGATCCGGATATAAAAGGCTACGACTATGATATTAATGAATCGAAGAAGCTCTTGACTGAAGCAGGGGTCAAGGATGGCTTGGAGTTTACACTGACAACGAGTGATCGTAAGGAAAGGATCAACATGGCGGAGGTGATTCAATCCCAGTTAAAAGGAATTGGAATTAAGGTCAAGATTCAGGTCCTTGAGTATGGGGCTTACATTGACGCGACCGCTAAGGGCGAGCACCAAGTATCGATAGGCGGCTGGGGCAATGCTACCGGCGATGGAGATTATAATCAATTCAATCTTTTTGATAGCAAATCCCAAGGTGCTGCGGGAAATAGTTCATTCTATAGCAACCCGGAAGTGGATAAATTGATTGAAAATGCACGTCAAGAATCGGATGGCGATAAACGTAAGGAACTATATTCGAAGGCACAAGAAATTGAAAGGGAAGAAGTTCCATATGTTCCTATTCGCAACTATGAGCACTTGGCCGTATATGGAGGGACGGTTAAAGGGCTTTGGCTGAATCCGGCAAATTATTTAATGCTCGATGATGTAACCGTGAAGTAGGGAATTCAGCAAAAAAGGAAGGCAGCATAAGGATGTTATGCTGCCTTCTCAATTAGGAGGGGAAATATGATTGATTTACTGCTAATCCATGGGACCGTGATAACCATGGATCAAAACAGGAGAATTCTGCCGGATGGCGCCATCGCCATAAATCAAGGAAGGATTTTAGCCGTTGATGCAACCGAGAAACTGCAATTGAAGTATGAGGCTGTAAAGGTCATTGATTGCAGCCATCAGTGTATATTGCCCGGATTAATAGACGTTCATGGTCATGGGGGGCATTCCATGTTCAAAACGATAGCGATGGAGAATATTGATTTTTGGATGCCCATCATGACAAATACGTATAAACATTTTGTAACAGATGACTTTTGGTACTACGAAGGAAAGCTCTCCTCTCTTGAGAGATTAAAGGCGGGTGTGACAACAGGTGTGAGCGTTTTAGGGTCCATGCCGCGATCCGATGAACCGATTTTCGCCATCAATCACGCAAAAGCATACGCCGAAGTGGGGATCAGGGAAGTGGTTTGCACCGGGCCATGCAACCCTCCATGGCCACATTCGTTCAGTCGGTGGATTGACGGAAAGAGAATGGTAAAGGAAGTTTCCTATGAAGAAGTATTGAAGGGGGCAGAAGCTGTAATCGAGGCACTGAACCATGCAAATGAAGACCGCACGAGAGCCTTCATTACACCATTTGTCATCGTTACATCCGTTGATCCTTCCAATCCCACATCTCCTGACAGGCTTTATGGGCTGAATGATCATGATCTTTATCAAGCGAAGAAAATAAGAGAGATTGCCAGGAAATATAACACACGGATACACTCTGATGCCTTTGGCGGGATGATTCATTTAGCGATACAGGATAAGGAACATGCCTTGTTGGGTCCAGATGTTCATTTACAGCACTGTCGCGGCATTTCCTTCGATGAGGCAAGAATATTGGCGGAAACAGGTACAAACGTCAGTGCATCACCTGGATTTGGCCAGGTTCATGCACGTACCCCCATAACCGAATTATTGGAGATGGGGGCAACTGTGGCAATCTCCACGGATGGGACTTCCCCTTCCACAAGTTTCGATATGTTCCAGGCAATGAGGAAAACACAGTTTGTTCACCAGGCAGCCCTTAGGGATTACTATTATTTACCCCCAGGCAAGCTGTTGGAAATGATCACGATAGATGCTGCGAAATGCATTGGCTGGGATGATGAAATAGGCTCCCTGGAGATTGGGAAAAAAGCCGATGTCATTACGGTCAATCTGCATCAGCCACATCTGACCCCTGAATTCATGCATGTTCATCGGCTTGTGTTTCAAGCAGTGGCGAATGATGTGGAGCATGTCATCGTGGATGGGAAATTGATCATGGAAGGGAGGAGTGTACGGACTGTTCATGAAAGTACAGTGCTTGATGAAGCGAATGAGGAGGCCTTTTCAACGATAAAGCGTGCCGGGCTCGAAAAGTATATGCAGCCGACGAAATATTTCTGGGGACACGCCAGGGCATATGTAGATGAAAAGCGATATGACGAACGAGAAGACGCTGCCGGCCATGCGGAAAGGGGAATAAGATGAAAACCAAGCTTAAAGGAAGATATGTAATTGGGTATGATGGGTGCGATCATGTCATTTTGGAAAACGCAGAGATCGTTTATGAAAAAGACACGATACTGTATGTAGGGAAAAATTACAATGAAGAAGTGGACGAGGTAATGGATGCCGGTAATGCGATTATCAGTCCCGGGTTCATAGATTTAAATGCATTAGGGGACATTGACCATGATATTTTACATTTTGAAGCCGGTGCCGACAGACAGAAAAACCTTCTTTGGTCGGAGAATTATATAAAAAGCGGGCATCCCGAATTAATGACCGAGGAAGAAGAATCCTTTAAATCTTTATATGCTTATTCACAACTCATTCTTCATGGTGTGACGACGGCCATGCCTATCACTTCCGTTTTTTATAAAAGCTGGGCCGAAACCTATGAAGAATTGGCAGCTGCGGCAAAACATGCAGCTGAATTGGGGTTAAGGATTTACCTGGGCCCGAGTTTCCAAGCAGGAATGAGAGTCGTCCAGCCTAACGGAAATATAAAACTGCATTGGGATGAAAAAGCCGGTGAAGCGGGATTGCAAAAAGCGGTGGAGTTTGTAGAAAAATTCGATGGAGCCCATGGAGGCATGGTCAGAGGGATGCTCGCTCCAGAACGTATAGAGTCCCAAACGGCAGAGCAATTAAAACAGATCAAATATTACAGCGAAAAATTGGATGTCCCGATTAAGCTCCATGCCGCACAAGGAAGTTTTGAATTCAACACCATCTGGGAGGCCCATCATGTTACACCGATCAGATATTTGTACGACCTTGGTTTTCTCGGTCCAAGAACAGGGATCCCGCATGCCCACTTTGTTTCAGGATACAGTGGAGCGAAATATGGACAGGGTGATGACTTGGCGCTGCTAAGAGAAACGAATACAACGGTGATTCATTGCCCCCTGATTATCGGGAGGCATGGGGAGGCGTTAGAATCATTCGCTAAATATAAAAGGGCTGGGATCAATATAGCCCTTGGAACGGACACCTTCCCTCCGGATATGTTCCAGAACGTAAGGATAGGGAGCATGCTCTCACGGATGGTGGAAGGAGAAACGGACGGCTCTGTCTATGCCGATTTCTTTCGGTCAGCCACACTTGATGCGGCTGCTTTTCTTGGCAGGAACGATCTTGGCCGCATTGCAGCAGGGGCAAAGGCAGATATCATTGCGATTGATTTGGACAGATATCATATGGGCGTAATCGATGATCCCATTCGGACCATGTTCGTAAGTGGGTCTGGGAGGGACGTTAAATTATCCATCATAAATGGAAAAGTAGTCATGAAGGATCAAAAAATCCCCAATCTTGATTTAAAAGAAATCAAATATAAGGGGCAAAAGTATTTTGATAAGATGAGAAAAGGATATCTGGAAAGAGATTATCAGAAGCTTCCCGAGAAAGAATTGTTTAAGCCATCATTTAAGATCGTGGAATCGATAAGCGATGCAAAAGCGAGAAAACAATTTAAGAAAACAAGTAAAGAAAATGAAAAACATAGTAAAGATTTTCAAAATAAATAGTCAGAATATTTCCTATAATTAGATAAGTGTTCAAAAAATGAAATCTGGAGGTCGAAGTCCATGGGATTGAAGCGTGGGGCAGGAAAGCTTTTTCTAGTCATGTTCATGGTTATCATCATTACTGGCTGTTCTTCTAACAATGACGTAAGCACAACGGAAAATGAGCAAAACATTGCATCAAAAGAAGGGGGTACACTGGTCATTGCCCGTTTATCCGACGCTGAGAATTTGGATCAGCAGTTCATGTCCACGATTAATGCCGCGAGTGTCACCCACCATAAAATCTATGAAGGTCTTGTCCAGCGAGATGAGAATAGTGAGATACAGCCTATGCTGGCCGAAAAATGGAAGCAAATAAATGACACGACCTGGGAGTTCAAGCTTAGGCATGATGTCACGTTTCATGATGGCACTCCATTTAATGCAGCTGCAGTAAAAAAGACGTTTGATCGACTATTGGATCCGTTGGTCGCTTCTCCTAGAGCGGTAGTATTCGATATGGTAAAAGAAGTGAAACCGGTTGATGAATATACCGTGCAATTCATTCTGAAGGAACCTTTTTCCCCGCTGCTTTCCATCTTGGCGAATCACGAAGGCGGAATCATCAGTCCAAAAACGATTGAAAAGTACGGAAAAAAAATTATCCAAGAACCGAATGGAACAGGTCCTTTCGTTTTTGATTCATGGTCACCAGGCCAAGAAATTACATTGATGAAAAACAAAAATTATTGGGGAGACAAGCCAAAGGTGGACAAAGTTATCTTCAAGGTCGTCCCTGAAGATTCCACGAGGATATCGATGATAGAAACGGGAGAAGCACATATTGCAGAACCTCTTCCTGTAGCTGTCATGGACCAGGTAGAATCCTCAGCGGCTATGGATGTTTACCGCAATGAAGGGTATGGTACCGAATATATAGGATTTAATGTAAATAAAGAACCGTTTAATGATGTCCGTGTTCGTAAAGCCATAGCCCATGCCATTGAAATGGATTCCATTATTAAGGGTGTCTTTAATAATGTAGGTGTAAAGGCAAATTCCTTAATGGGATCTAAGGTATTCGGGTACGACGCTGATCTGAAAACCTATGATTACAATCTTAAAGAAGCAAAGAAATTGATGGCTGAAGCTGGTTATTCTAAAGGTCTTGATGCGACTATTCTAACAATGGATAGTAAAGAAAGAGTTAATTTGGCAGAAGTACTTCAATCACAGTTAAAAGGTATCGGGATCCATTTGAAGGTTCAGGTCATGGAGTACGGTTCGTTCGTTGAACAAGTAAATAAAGGGCAATCGGAAATGTTCATCATCAGTTGGAGAAACGCGACCGGGGATGCCGATTATAATCAATATAATCTATTTCATACGGAATCACAGGGAGCGGCTGGAAATACCTTCTTTTACAGCAATCCAAAGGTTGATCGTTTAATAGATGCCGCCAGGAAGGAAAAAGAAGAAGGGAAACGCAAAGAACTATACGCAGAGGCACAGGAAATCGAAATGGCTGATACCCCATATATTCCTGTAAGGGTCATTGAAAATGTTGCCGCAGTCTCGAAAGGTGTAAAAGGGTTTTCAATCAGTCCTTCAGGCTATCTGGAAATAAATGAAGTAACGATAAAGTGATGGGGAGATAAGAAGAAAGGGTTCATCCATTAGGGTGAGCCTTTTTTCTTTGGGACAATAAGTAAAAATAACATAAAAAAGAGTAAAAATTCTGAAATTATTAGATGACCTTTAGAATTATAATGAAAGGGACGCATGTTCAATCTGGAATGGAAGGGTGAGTTTAATGTCACAATCGTATTGGCTGACGAATGTACGCTTGGAAAATGGTTTTACTTATGATGAAAATGAAACGATTACCGGTACTGAAACGGGAAATTACCACATTAAGATTGAAAATGGAATAATATCATCCATTTTATTAGCGAAGGAATCGATAACAGATCAGGACCCACAGCATGATGTTCACGGTCTCCTGATGGTCCCTTCATTTAAAGAAATGCATATTCACATTGATAAAACGTACTATGGCGGACCTTGGAAGGCTTGCATGCCTGCCATTAATGGCGTGAAAACCCGGATAGAGGAAGAGCAGGCCTTACTGCCCGAGTTATTGCCTACCGCTAAAGTAAGAGCAGAAAAAATGCTGGATTTATTATTGGACTTCGGATCTACCCATATACGCACCCATTGTAACATTGACCCCGTGATAGGTCTGAAAAATTTAGAGGCCACCATTCAAGCGTTAGAAGGGTATAAGGATAAATTGACGTATGAAATCGTCGCATTCCCACAGCATGGACTATTACGCTCAAATTCCGCAGGATTACTACGGGAGGCCATGAAGTATGGGGCGAATCTTGTAGGAGGCGTGGATCCCGCCACAATTGATGAAAATATAGAGCGGTCCCTTGAAACGATCATGGATATCGCGGTTGAATCGAATTCCGATATCGATGTCCATTTACATGACCCGGATCAGCTTGGACTCTTTACGATGCAACGTCTCGCTTCCATGACGGAAGACGCAGGATGGCAAGGAAGGGTAACGGTTAGCCACGCCAGCGGTTTGGCAGATCTTTCAGTTCCAGAAGCAACGAGTATAGCCGAAAGGTTTTCGGAAACAGGAATATCCATTACATCCACAGTGCCTATCTTCAGGACGATCCCCATCCCCCTGCTCCATGAAAAAGGGGTGAAAGTCGAACTGGGTAATGACAGCATCACTGACCATTGGACACCCTTTGGCATTGGGGACAATCTGGAAAAGGTCGGCCGCCTTGCCGAGAGGTTTCGCATGATTGACGAACGCTCATTAGCTAAAAGCCTGCAATTCATAACGGGAGGGACTACCCCATTAAACCAAGACGGGATCAAGGCATGGCCTAATGTCGGGGATGTGGCGAATATCGTTTTGCTTGAAGCAAGCTGTTCAGCGGAAGCGGTGGCCCGAAGATCAAAGCGTGCCGCTGTCATCTTCAGGGGCAATGTTGTTAGCGGATCTATTTCATCTTTCGAGACGACAGGTGTTTAATCTTCTATTAAAGAGAGTGAAGTTTGATGAATAAAGCATACTGGCTTACAAACGTTACACTTGATAGTGGATTTGTTTTTGAGAATGAAAGAATTGTTCGAACAAAGACAGCTCCATACAACATGTATATAAAAGATGGGATCATAGAGGAATTGCAATTGGCTTCAAGTATGCCTTTGAAAACGGATATGCCCGTTCAAGACGCGAAAAAGCTGCTTGCACTTCCTCCTTTTAAAGAGATGCATAACCATCTGGACAAGACCTATTTAGGACTGCCCTGGAAATCATGCACTCCGGTTCCGAATTTAATGGAACGCTTAAAACTAGAAGCGGAAGAGCTTGCTGAACTTGCTGAAACTGGGCGACTCCGGGCTGAACGGATGCTTGAACTATTGTTAAGAGGCGGTGCGACGCATATAAGGACGCATGTTAACATTGACCCATACATCGGTATGAAAAACTTGGAAGAAATTCAAAAGGGGCTAAGTAGTTTCAAAGGAAAAATGACATATGAGATCGTGGCTTTCCCCCAGCATGGACTGCTAAGGACGAATTCAAAAGGGTTAATGAGACAAGCCATGAAAGAAGGGGCGGCTTTGGTGGGAGGCTTGGATCCTGGTGGAGTGGATAATAATATTGAAGCTTCCCTATATGAAATGGTGGATCTAGCCGTTGAGTTTGATGCAGATATTGATATCCATATACATGATCCAGGTCATCTTGGATTTTATACGATCAAAAAACTGGCTTCTTTAATCGAGGAAGCTGGATGGAAAAATAGAGCGGCTGTCAGTCATGCCTTTGCACTTGGGGATGTCCCTATTGAAGAATCACATGAACTGGCCAGTATTTTATCAAACCTAGGAATAGCCATCATGTCTACTGTTCCGATAAACCGGGTAATTCCCCCCATTGATTTACTTCATGAAAAGGGTGTCCAGGTTGCTCTCGGATGTGATGGTTTTTATGACTCCTGGTCTCCATTCGGTACAGGAGATATGCTGGAAAAGGCAGGAAGATTGGCTGAGAGGTACAACTGGAAGGACGAGTATGGATTGTCTCAATCGCTCCAATTCATTACGGGCGGGATCAAGACACTGGACCCTGAAGGAAATCGTTTATGGCCGAATGTGGGAAATGACGCAAGTATGGTATTTGTGGGTGCATCAAGTGCTGCCGAGGCAGTTGCCAGGAGATCGACGCGCGCTGCAGTCATGGTCAATGGAAATCTTGTTTACGGTGGACTCGACTGCGAATCTGCCTTGAAGGCGAATTGAATGTCTATTTCAAGAAGGGATGAAGGGCATGAATACAATCTATTGGTTAAAGAATGTTCGTTTGGAATGTGGTTACCGGAAAGAGAATGAAAGAGTTACAGGAACGATAACCGGGCTATTTCATCTGTTGGTGAAGGATGGAAAAATCACGAAGATTATCAATGATGGGGAAGCCATACCTAATGATTCACCAGTGGAAGATGCAAAAGGATTGCTGGCATTACCCTCCTTCATTGAAAAGCATGTCCATCTTGATAAAACACTGATGGGGGATGCTTGGAGAGCATGCACTCCTTCTTCGAGTGTCATTGAACGCTTTGAAAATGAGAAAAAGGTTTTGCCTTCCATTGCAACTAGCACATGTAAACGTGCAGAGTCTTTACTGGAAATCCTTTTAGCTTCTGGCTCCACACATGTACGGACTCATGTTGATATCTACCCGGAGGTGAGATTGCAAAACTTAGAGCAAGTACAACAGGCGCTTGCCGGCTATTCTAGTAGACTCAGTTCAGAAATCGTCGCATTTGCCCAGCACGGATTGTTGCGGTCGGGTTCTGCCAAGCTTGTCAGGGAGGCATTGCGAAACGGAGCAGGAATCGTCGGGGCAGTCGATCCAGCATCAGTCGATAACAATATTGAAGCTTCGCTTGTGCAATTGATGGATCTAGCAGTGGAAGCGGACGCTGATGTGGACTTGCATTTACATGATCCCGGGCACCTGGGCACGTTCACCATGAAACGTTTGGCAGCTCTGACCAAGCAAGCAGGCTGGGAAGGCAGGGTAGCATTAAGCCATGCGTTCGGTATAGGGGACGTATCCAAGGAAGAAGCCTATGAGCTGGCTGACATTCTTAGGGATGCGGGGATTTCCATCGTCACCAGCGTCCCCATTAACAGACAGATGCCCCCTGTCGATTTATTACATGAAAGAGGGGTTGAAGTATCAGTAGGTAATGATAATATCTTTGATGTATGGTCACCTCTAGGGAATGGCGACATCTTAGAGAGAGCCGGCAGGCTGGCGGAACGCTTCAAATGGATTGATGAAGTCTCCCTATCTCGAACACTTGGGCATATAACGGGCGGAAAAACTCCATTAGATGAAAATGGTAACCGAATATGGCCGAAAGCTGGGGATGCTGCAAGCTTAGTATTGATTGACGCGAGCTGTTCTGCAGAAGCAGTTGCGAGGCGTTCTGAACGTAAAGCGGTCATTTACAAGGGGAATTTAGTTTCCGGTTCACTGTATAAACAAAAGCAGTCAATAGAGTTGTAAGGCTAACCTAAGGATCTCTGGATACTTCCGGATTTCCTTTTTCGTTTTTGGCGGCTTCCGTGTACTTTTATTTACATATGTTATATGCTGTGGACGTGATTTTTTTTGGCTATATGAATTAGCACTCCCAGTCTTTATCAATATTATATTTTAAAACGCTCTGTTTGCCTGCCTTGCATCCTTTATCCAAGCAAACAAATTAGCAGGGAGCCGCAGTCTTTGTTACTATTATTGGGAACGTTATCATTTCTCATGCATCTGCAAAGGTCATATGACATAAATCATGTGACCAGCAATGCAGCAGCGGACCATCCGGGACCGCGTCTATTAGCATGGTGCTGTCCTTTCGCCATTTTCAAGGGAAGGACAAGTGAAATTTACCATGAGTTTGAAAAGTATCATGTTCAAAGGAGATGGAATCTATGAAAAGTTGGAGATCTTCTGTGACTCTATTTTCTTCTTTTCAATGGTTGTTTTTTATTTTTGCAAATACGGTAGTAGTGCCAATATCGATTGGCGCAGCTTTTGATCTTCCTCCAAATGTTACGGAAATGACCATGAGAAGCTCGCTCATTTTCACCGGGATCGCTTGCGTGATTCAGGGGTGGAAGGGACATAAGTATCCAATTATGGAAGGGCACTCCGGACTACTGTGGGGAGTGATGTTGAATTTAGGGTTATCTGCACCATCCATAGGGCTCGGTTATGCTGAAATAGGAGGGGGAATAGCGACTGGCCTCATTGCAGCTGGTGTAGTGACCATCATTATTTCTGCCTTCAACCTGATTTCTTATGTCCAGAAGATTTTCACTCCCATGGTCATGACCGTTTACTTATTCCTTCTGACGTTCCAGCTCATTTTTGTCTTTTTTAAGGGGATGCTCGGGATCACGGAGGATGGGGGAATTAACATCCCGGTCAGTATCCTGTCATTGGGGATTGTCTTTTTAGTAAGTATATTAAAGATAAAAGGACCAAGGACCATTAGCAATTTCTCCATTTTGATCGGGATAATAGTGGGGTGGATTTTTTACTCGCTGCTATTTCCAGAGGCTGGGGGAGAAATGGGGTCGGCGAGTGCCTCTTTTTCATTTTTCCCATTAGGTGTTCCAAACCTGGAATTCGGGATAATAGCGATTTCTTTTTTTGCAGGATTACTGAATTTGTGTAATACGTTCGCTTCCATTCAAGCTGCATCCGAGTTAATGGGGGATGAAGCTGACCACAAGCAGTATCGAAATTCTTTATTCATGACTGGCGGTTTTACCATTTTCGCTCCTGTGCTTGGCCTTGTTCCGTATACACCTTTTACTTCATCCATTGGATTTTTGCAAAGTACTCAAATCTATGAGCGGAGGCCGTTCTTATTTGGAGGCATGCTGTTGACCATAATCGGACTCATTCCTCCTTTTATCTCTTTCCTGGCCACCATGCCCATAACAGTCGGGAATGCTGTATTGTTCGTCGCTTACCTTCAACTGTTTGGCACGGCTTTCAACAGCGTCAAGGGTCAGCATTTTACTTCAGACACGATATTCAGGCTTGCCGTACCAGTATTGGTCGGAGTGAGTTTGATGAATATCTTGCCTAATGCATTTTCGGGCGTTCCCACGCTTTTACAGCCCTTTTTGACTAATGGGCTCATAATGGGTGTATTGATATCTATCGTGCTGGAGAAATCAGTAAACTGGAAGCGTTATGAACAACTGCAGAATTAAGGTGACTTTCCATTTAAGCATATCCTGACGACCGATCGATATGGCTATACATAAATGATCCTCCATTGAAATAAGGAAGAGGAAAAGGCAAGTGACTTGTAAGAACCTTAATTTAAAGAGGTGTGCATGAAAGCCGGAAGGATGTAACCTTCTGGTTTTCTGTTTTTTTTTATTTGTATTTTAATGGTAATCAGGCATTCGTCGTGAATGGGTATTTGGTGAAAATAGGCTTTTTCTTCAGTAGCAATACCCACTCCCCTTACATATTTTGTTGAAGGGAGTACTTGATGTGGTGTGGGTTCCCAGATTATCTTGAGCCTATTTCCTTTTCTGTAATAAGTATTCCCTCAATGAATATATGGAGGTTATATAAATGTATGAGTTTCAAAATCAACTTCAAATGTTGAATGTAGACGATTTTCAGGTAAGCCAGCCAGTTCTTTGGGATCAATATCAGCAACCAATGGAAGATTCTCGTCAGTTTGGTTTAGGTTTCGGTTTTGGTTGTTTTGGTTGCCTTGGTTGCTTTATTGGGGGCTGTGGGTTCGGTCGTTGCGGGGGTTGTGGGGGTTGTGGGTTCCGTTGCGGAGGTTGTGGTCGCTGCGGCGGTTGCGGCGGTCGTTGCGGACGTTGCGGCGGTTAAGTATCCAGGTTTTCTAAAGGAAGTCCCTGCATGTGCAGGGACTTTTCTTTATAGCATTAGACATAAGGGACAAATTGTTGTACATAGGATTAAAGTGAAGTGCTGTGCTAATAGCAGTACTTAAAATGCATCGGGTTAGGAGGAGCGGAATGGTGAATTTGACCCCTTCTATGCGTTTGAAAGTGAAGAGAGATACGTTTTTTCTTCCGGAACCGAATAGAGGTGTGTATTTCAGGAATAACATAAGTTCGTTCCGTATGGAGGGCGGCTCGATCGTCCAGTGGATTGAAAAGCTATTACCGATGTTCAACGGAAACCATACATTGAGCGAGTTGACGGATGGATTGCCTGGCCCATACCGGAACAGGGTGATGGAAATTGCCGAGGTTTTGTACGGCAATGGGTTTGTACGGGATGTAAGTCAGGACAGTCCCCATCAATTGAGGAATCAAGTACTTGAAAGGTATGCTTCACAAATCGAGTTCCTGGAAAGCTGCGGCGATTCCGGGGCTTACCGTTTTGAAACTTATCGAAAGAAAAAGGCGTTGGCCATAGGCTCTGGCCCATTGTTCCTTTCATTGGTGTCCTCGCTGTTGGAATCCGGATTGCCCGCATTCCAAATCTTCATTACGGACACGGTACCGACCAATAGAAAAAGATTGAATGAAATCGTGGCGCATGCGCGTAAGACGGACGACGAGGTTTCCATAGGGGAGGTCGTGCTTGAAAAGGGAGAAGAGATTGAATGGCAGGAAATCGTGCAGCCTTTTGACACGATTTTATATGTGTCACAAGAGGGTGATATAGAGGAGTTAAGAGGACTTCATTCGGTTTGCAGGCAAGGGAAAAAGATCCTGTTTCCTGCATTGATCATCAATCAAGCTGGCATGGCTGGTCCGCTTGTCCATCCTGATTCCAAGGGGTGTTGGGAGTCAGCGTGGCATCGTTTACATCAAACTGTGCTGGAAAAGAATCAGGCGTCTGCTTCTTTTTCCTCCACAGCCGGAGCGATGTTAGCCAATATAATGGTATTCGAGTGGTTTAAAGAGGCTACAGGTGTTACTACAGCAGAACAAGCCAATCAATTCTATCTGTTGGATATGGAAACATTGGAGGGGAAATGGCATCCATTCATTCCACATCCGGGGGTGACGGGAAAAGGGGCCGCTAAATGGATTGAAGATTTTGATCAGCGGCTCGAACAGAAATCGGAACCGAGTAAGCCGGGGAAGGTGTTTATGTATTTCAGCCGGTTGACATCGGCGGAATCCGGAATCTTTCATAGTTGGGAGGAGGGAGATTTAAAACAGCTGCCGTTGGCTCAATGCCGCGTTCAGGTTGTTGATCCGTTGTCGTCCGGCCCGGCCGAACTTCTGCCAGATATTATCCGTTCAGATCTGACGCATGAGGAAGCGAGGAGGGAAACCGGCCTGGCGGGGGTTGAAGCATATGTATCCCGAACACTCAGCCAGCTCGTACCGACTCTATCTCCGCTTAAAGGAGCAGGCGAAATAAAGGAATCCATCGGTGTCGGAGCAGGGGAAACATTTGCTGAATGTGCTTGCCGTGGGTTGCAAAGCAGTTTGGATACAGAGTTTGGAAATAAGGAGTTCAACCAGGAGAATCTTGTGGCAGTGCAGTTGGCAGAGGTGGATGATGAACGCTGCCGGTATTATTTACAAGCGTTGACCCGGCTGCAAGGAGATCCGATCATCGCGTTGGGTGAGGAAGTGTCTGGTTTCCCTGTAGTTTGGGCAGGAACGAGCGATGGCTGGTCAGGCGCTGTCGGTTTGAATGTAACGATCGCATTACGGAACGCGTTGCAAAAGGCGGTTATGAAAGTCCAAAATCAGACCGTTTGCCTCACAGCTCCAGATTTAGTGGCATCGCCTGTTCTTAAGGAAGAAATGCCCTTGAATCTTGTGATTCCTTCGTGCGGGGTGACGGGGGATTCCGAGATATTAAAGTCCGCCATTCAAGTCTTGAAGAAGAATAAGAAGCGAATCTTCGTTTTCGAATTAGAACTGGAAACTTTCTTGAAGGAAGAAATGGCAGGAGTGTTTGGGGTGCTTTTGCGAGAGGAGGAATCAGGGTGAAAACTGACGTATTGGTTGTCGGGGAAGGAGTGCTGGCCGACTATGTTCATGGGGACCTGTCCGGCCAATATCAGGTGAATCGCCAAACCGATTTCGAGGCAGGAATACCGCAAACGACGGCTATGGTCCTTGTGCTGCAAGATGCCTGGAATCCAGCTGTCCATTTAAAGGCGGAAGAGGTGATAAGGCAAGCGGGCATTCCATGGCTGCGGGGGTTCGTTTCATTTGGAGAGGGAGTGATAGGTCCGTTGGTGCACCCGGATGTTCCTGGCTGCTCACAATGTGCGGACCAAAGGCATCTCATGGCTGGGCGTGATCGAAAAGAAATGTGGGAAATCCGCAAACAGCTGGAGGAAAATGGGGGGATGGATCGTGATGCGGCTGCATCACGCACAGGCCTTTTGCAGATGGCACACCTGATTGGGGCAGAGGTAAGGAAGGCGATGAAAGGAGAACGCGCCTGTTCGGAAGGGCGTGTATCAATCATCAACTTGAAAACGCTGAATGGCTCGTGGCACTCATTTTTACCAGACCCATTGTGTCTGGTTTGCTCAACATTACCTGATGACTCGAAGGAGCGTGCCAGGATTACGTTACAGCCAAGCCCGAAAATCAGTCCCGACAGTTACCGTACCCGTTCAATGGAAGAACTGAATGAAGTTCTGGCCAAGGATTACTTGGACCATCGCACAGGTTTCTTGAATAATAAAATGATCGACCTTGTGCCGCCATTTGCCGATGTAAGTGTTAATTTGCCTTTATTCATAGGAGATGAGGGGGCGGCAGGCCGTACTCTCTCATATGCGGCCAGTGAGATGACGGCCATATTGGAGGGATTGGAAAGGTATTGCGGTATGGAGCCCCGCGGCAAACGGACAGTCATACATGACAGTTACAACAACCTTAAGGAATTTGCGCTCGATCCGATCAGGATAGGGGTACACTCTAAGGAAAATTATGCACAGCGGGATTTCCCGTTTCAACCGTTTAATCCTGACCGCTCGATAGATTGGGTATGGGGCCACTCATTTTTGCAAGAGCGGCCGATCTTGGTCCCGGAATTGCTTTCCTATTACAGCTTGGGCTGCGGTCATGGGTTTGTCTATGAAACTTCCAATGGCTGTGCTTTAGGGGGGAGTTTGGAGGAGGCCATTTTCTACGGCATCATGGAAGTGGTCGAACGTGATTCGTTTCTTCTGACCTGGTATGCGCAGCTGCCTCTCACACGTCTTGACCCTTATTCTGCAAATGATAAAGAACTGGAATTGATGATTGACAGGGCGAGGGCGGCAGCAGGGTATGATATCCATTTGTTTAATTCGACCATGGAACATGGTATCCCGAGCGTATGGGCGTTGGCTAAAAACAGGAAACAAAAAGGATTGAATATCATATGTGCGGCAGGGGCCCATCTGGACCCGATCCGGGCCGTGAAAAGCGCGGTCTTCGAGTTGGCTGGCATGATGCTGACACTTGACGTTAATTTGGAAGAGAATCTGGATGAGGTTGAGAAAATGCTGCATGATTCTTCACTGGTACGGAAAATGGATGATCATGGCATGCTGTACGGTTTGCCGGAAGCGGAAGAGCGACTGCAGTTTCTGCTGGATGATGACCGTCCAATGCGGACGTTTGATGAAGAATTCAAGCAAATGCCAAAGCATGCGGACTTGACCGATGATCTGCAGGACATTCTTCAGGAGTTTCGCCGATTGCAACTCGAGGTGATTGTGGTGGATCAGACGACACCGGAAATTGCACGAAATGGATTACATTGCGTGAAAGTGCTGATACCGGGGATGCTGCCGATGACATTCGGCCATCATCTTACCCGCATAACGGGGCTTGAGAGAATACTGAGGGTTCCGATGGAACTTGGATATGCTGAACGGCGGCTTGAATTCGAACAGCTCAATCCGCATCCGCATCCTTTTCCATAAGCGGTGATTTAGGAGGTTGGAGGATGAGTCTAGAAGCATTTTTGCACAATTTGCATTTTGATATCGAAAAGGCAAGTCCGCCGGATTGGGAAGTGGATTGGGATGATGCACCGCTGACGTATAAGCTTTACCGTGACTTGCCTGTTTTTCCGCTATCACTGGAGGTGCCGCTGACGCTGGAGGGTTGCAGCGGGCCTTCAAAACAGGACCTTAAAGGAATCGGTCATTTCCTCTGGTATGCATATGGCCTGACCCAAGTTAGTCAGGTATCGAGCTCCTCGGAATCTGAGGACCTCATGCAGTCATTCCGGCGTTTTCCGCCATCAGGGGGAGCTTTGTATCCAAGCGAATTGTACGTGTACTTGAAGATGGAGGGATTACCTGCTGGCATATACCATTATGATGTGGCACACCACCGGTTGGTATTGTTGCGGGAAGGGGATTTTGATTCATATTTAACAAAGGCTCTTGGTGAAAAATTTGATATGTCTGCAAGTTTTGGAACGGTTTTTGTATCGACGATGTTTTGGAAAAACTTCTACAAATATAATAATTTTTCATACCGTCTGCAAGGGCTGGATGCAGGCGTGCTTCTTGGACAGTTGCTCGAAGTGGCGAAACGGTTTGGAATCGCCGCTGGGGTGTGCTTCCAATTCCTTGATCGGGCTATCAATCACCTTCTTGGGCTTTCGGATGAGGAAGAGAGCACATATGCGGTGATCCCCTTATCGGCAGACACCAAATTTTGGTGTGCTGATGAAAGTAATGGTAACGGACCTGTCACTTCGACAGAATTATTGCCGGAATTGACGGGCATTCAGCCTGAACACTATGTTCGGTCGCAAAGAATCAGGGAATTTCCGATGCTGACTAAACTGAATGCAGCATCCCTGATCGAATCCACCCAATCATTCAGGCGGATCAGTCCGAAGAATGGGACTAAATCCGAAGGACATATTGTAGCCCTTCCTATCGTGAAGCGGCTGTCCTATGACTTGGCATCAGTTTGCCGGAAGCGGTTTTCACCTGAAATGGACTTCGCACTCGGGAAAGTCAGTCAATGGCAGCTGGCTTCTCTCCTGCAGGAGGCAACCGCTTCGTTCTCCTATCGTAATGACTTGGATGGAAAAAACGGGAACGATGAACATCGCGTTTCATTATATGCTTGTTTGTATAATGTGGAAGACATACAAGATGGTGCATACCATTACGACAGCACGACACATACATTGCAACAGATACAATCGGGAGATCAGCGGCTCCGATTGCAATACGGAATGTCCCTCGATATCATGAATTTTCAGCAAGTGCCAATCTGCATACATGTAGTTGGCGATCGGGACCATTCCAGAATGCAACTTGGATATAGAGGATACCGGATCCAGCAAATGGAGGCGGGGATGCTCGTTCAGAAATTACTAATAGCGTCGTCAGCCCTCGGAATGAACGGGCACCCGCTGCTCGGCTTTGATGTGAATATGTGTGATGAACTTTACAAGATCGGTGGTGGTCCTCAAGGAAAAACGAGCCTGATCCAAATCCCGATCGGCCATCATCGAAATCGTCCCTGGCTGAAGGGAAGTTTGCATAGTTAAAAATGTAACGATAGCCTTCATTCCTTTTAAAGAATGAAGGTCGTTTCTATTCAATGCGGAAAATCCAATTATTAATAAAGGCTCTTTTCGTAAAGATTGTTGTTTTTAAAACGAAACTATTTAAGGTTGATTGGAGCGCAAGTACGAGACTCCTGCGGGAGCACCGCCCGCCCCGCGGAAAGCGAGCATCTGAAGGGGAAATCAACCACACCACATTACTTGGAAAATGGCAACAAAGTATGCGAAAACAGCCTTAATAAAAAACTGGAACTTGAAAAATGGTATAGCTTCCAACCTAAGAGTGCAATAATCCCGGCCGAGGATTATACTGATATAAAAGGTTTTACCATTTAGGGGAATGAATAAGTAGATAAAAAAGCCAATAATTTGGAACTCTTTTAACAAAACCAATTTAAAGGATGTAGCTTATGGAATGGAGAACGGATAGAAAATCCAAGGAGCCTTTATATAAACAAATAGCTGGTTATATTGAGAGTGGTATTGCTGATGGAACATTTTTACTAGATAAGCCGTTACCTTCTGAGCGCTTCTTGGCACATGAACTGGGGGTTAACAGAAGTACAGTTGTAGCAGCTTATGATGAATTGGAAGCAAATGGGTTAGTTGAACGAAAAAAAGGAAGCGGAACGATGATCAGCAAGGATATATGGGGAATCAACAGAAAACGTATGCCTAGTTGGAATAGATATATCGAAGCTGGTTCATTTTTACCCAATTTGCCGGTAACCCAAAGAATACGTAAAGAAACTGAAGGAAATAATCTAATAAACTTAGCTAGTGGGGAGGTATCAGAGGACTTATTTCCGGTCCAATCCTTACGTGAAATCATTTCGAACAGGTCCTTTATTGGAAGTTTAGGTTATGATCACCCCCAGGGCAATGCTGTTTTAAGGGGCACAATTACTAGTCATGTAAAACAGTATAGAAAAATTGATACTCATCCATCTTCCATACTCATTACCTCTGGTGCACAGCAAGCCATACATCTCGTTGTCCAATGCTTGCTAAAGCCAGGCGATGCCGTTGCATTGGAAGATCCATCATACAGTTACAACCTTCCCATTTTTCAATCCGCAGGACTAAGAACTTTTCTTTTACCAGTTGATAAGGATGGCATCAACCCAGAGGATTTACTAGCACTACATAAAAAACATCGAATCAGGATGATATTTTTGAACCCTGTTTTTCAAAACCCAACAGGAACTGTACTTCATATCAACCGACGTAAAAGGATTCTAGAGCTTTCATCCGAATATGGAATACCGGTTGTAGAAGACGATCCTTATAGTTTAACTTCCTTTTCTGGGGAAAAAATCTCTACTCTTAAATCGATGGACAACAACGGAAATGTTTTATATATAAGCTCTTTGTCAAAAATTGTTGCTTCTGGCTTAAGAATTGGCTGGATAATAGGACCGAAACCAGTTATAGAGAGACTGTCTGATGCTAAGCAGCAGGTTGACTTCGGCCATGGCTCCTTTACTCAATGGATAGCAAATGATTTTTTGGATTCAGAGTATTTTCCTGCCCATATTACTTATTTAAGAGAGCAGCTAGAAAAAAGAAGGGATGCAATAGTTTCGAGTCTTAACGAATTCCTGCATAAAGAAGTTGAGTATTTTTCGCCAAATGGTGGAATTCATTTGTGGTGTAAGCTGAAGGTGCCTTTGAACGAAATAAAGTTACTGGAGGAATCTATCAAAAGAGGAGTTATATACGTTCCTGGTTCAACATTAGGTACAAATAAGGAATATGTACGCTTTACTTTTGCAAGGGAAAATGAGGCTTCCATTCATGAAGGCATCAAAAGGTTTGCAGAGGCTGTAAAAAGTTTATAAGGATCTTCTCGGACTGTAGACAAACTCGATTTCAATGAGTTTGTCTACAGTCTTTTTATGGCTTGTACAACTTAGATGTTGATTTCCGCTCCAGGCACTCGCTTTCCGCGGGCGGTCCGGGAGCCTCCTCGACGCTTCGCGCCTGCGGGGTCTCCCCTGGCCACGCTTTCCCGCAGGAGTCTCGCGCCTTTCGTTCCAATCCACTTTGTTTTACCTTTTAGATCGAACCCTTTTGCCTAAAGTCTTGGAATAGAATCATGTTTAGAAAGCATCCTCATCTCTAAAACAATAGTCTTTGCACCTTTCTATGTATATGAACGGAAGAATTCAGCAAGTGGATGGTGGAAATTTCACTTAATTGGATGGTCCTAAAATTGGTTGTTCTTTTATTATAGAGAAGTAGGGTTTTCTAATATATTTACGATGAGCGATCGACCTGCCAATCAGGAACGATTTTTTGTGTAGTTTCACTATGATATACGATGAGAATCGGAATAATTTGAAATGGCTCAAGGAAATGGATAATAATATTGGGAGGCGTTGAATCATGACGATAAGTGTAATATTAGTAGTAGCCATTAGTTTAGTTGCTCTGGTGGGAACCCTTTCGTTAACGGGGAAGAGTGATAGTGATTATTCTGCAGCAACGAGAGGGAATTTGTTGAACCTTAGTTATATATATATTGGTCTTGCCCTAGTATTAACTGTAGGCATCATCTACTTCGTAATAAAATTAGCCTAAGATACCACGTGAATGATTATTATAATAGTATATCAAAATGCATGGAAATGTAGGCTTAATTGTATAAAGGTCATGTTGTGTACGAGTGATTTACAAAACATATCTCTATTTGTGGGAAATTGTGAATTTGTTCACATATGTGGCGGAAATGTGAACGAAAGAATCTGATTAATACGTGAAAAAATCACCTTTGCAAGCTGGGTGAACAAGAAACACGGTAATAGAACGGTCACTTCAAAGAAAAACTGACCGCCTCTTTCAATTAAACTTTAAATTAGGCTCTTTTCGTTAAGATTGTTGTTTTTAAACCGAGACTATTTAAGGTTGATTGGAGTGGAAGTGCGAGACTCCTGCGGGAGCAGCGGGACAGGTGAGACCCCACAGGCGTTTACGCCGAGGAGGCTCACCGCCCGCCCCGCGGAAAGCGAGCATCTGAAGGGGAAATCAACCACACCACATTACTTGGTAAATAGCAGCAAAGTATGCGAAAACAGCCTTAAATTATAACGTAGCGGAGATGATGAAAATGACAGTGCCTGTATTGATTTTGACAATTATCTTAAGTTTGCTTAAATTATTAGTTACCTGCCTTCCAACCGATGCAGTGAATTGGATTCTGAGTAAATTCAAAATACATTCAGAAATTAGTGGCGCGGATGCAATCGTAACCTTTGATGGAAAAAGTTTGGAAGGTGAAGACAAAATTCAAGTAATTAATTATTTTAACGAAGCTAAGTTCTTGAAAAAAAATCATATATTCCCAGGGAACGAGCAATTGTTTTTACATCCAGAGAACAGTGGGATTCCAATAATGATTGATACTAAAAGAGGAAAAAATGATGTTAGATTATTTGTGTACATTTACAATGACCACGTGGATGTAGTCAAACAGTACAAGAATAAAGTAGTTGCGTATAGTCTTCTTTCCGAGAGCCTCCAAGAACGTTCCATGCCAATGCCAGTAATAAAGAATTTAGTTTAAAAGGAACATAAGAAAAGACGTCTTTTAAAGTGGACTGCACCCCAATTGTTAGTAACATCCAAGCAATTGGAGATGCAGTTTTTTTATGATTCGTGTATTGGTAAGTCATGTACTTTTTTAACGGATCGTCCGAAAGTCAGTCGTTCTCGGTCAATACCTTTAAAGTCTTTTCCCTGATGCTTATCCTGTTTTTATAATCTTTAGCAACCAACTCTGTATATATTAAATCAAAAAGTAATAGCAGCGGAAGCAATGGAGAGATGTTTTGCCCCATATGCATGCTGTTCTTGCTCGTGACCAATAGCGAGATATCGCCAAGCTGTGAGAGCTCGGAATTCTTATCTCCAGTAAAGATCAGGATGCGTGAGCCTTGCTTCTTTGCGATTTTAACTGCAGAAATCACTTCTTTCGTTGTTCCGGAAATGGAAATGCCGATGACAACACTATTCTCGTTACTTAAAGCTGCATCCATCATTGACTGATGGGGATCTGTAATAGCTTCAACAGTTAAGCCGATACGGAAAAACTTTGACTTGAACTCCTGGGCCGCTATACCTGAACTCCCTATTCCATAAACATGAATCTTATTTGCCTGTGTAAGGTAAGATACAGCTTTTTGGATATCGTCATATGTGGTTATATGAAAGGTATTATCAATGATACCTAAGTGATCTTGATACAGTTTAGCGAAATAATCCACCTGCTTGATGTTCTTCAAATTTTTCGGTGTATTTCGGAGATCCACGAACCTTTTTAACTCATGCCTGAACTCATTGAACCCGGAAAAGGCTAATTTCTGGCAAAAACGCGTAATGGTTGCAGGTGAAATATGAAGCTTTTTAGCGATTTGACTAATGGTTAACTGACTTACTTCTTCAGGGCGCTGCAGAATGTAATGGGCCAATTCTTCTTCTGTTTTGGTGAATTTGTCCATGCTGCACTCAATGCCATATATGAGGTTTTCTGCGAGATATTCCATTTGATCACCCATTTCAAATTTCTTATAAGTATTCATAGTTTAATGTATCCATAAGGGACGTCAATAACCTGAGGAACCATGAATCGTAAAAAAGACCCAAACTGTTGCCAGTCTGGGTCTTTGCATTACTATGTGCAATGTTCTATTCTTGGATAGCGTCCACGAATCTTTTAGTGATTTGCTGCGGTCTGGTAATGGCACCGCCCACTACTACTGCATGGATATTCATATCCAATACAGAGCGGGCGATTTCTGGTGTTATGACATTTCCTTCCGCGATCACTTTCGCTTTTTTCACTGCTTTTACTATCTCTTTGAGCACAGCATAGTCATCCTGATATATTTTCTGGCCGAACGTTTCGTTTGTATAGCCGTATAAAGTGGGCGCTACAATATCGAATCCTAAATCGTCAGCGAATATGGCTTCCTCTATGGTGGATACATCGGCCATTAGTAAAACATCGGGATATTTTGCTCTTATTTCATCATAAAACTGCTTTAATGTTTTACCGTCCGGTCTTACCCGGGATGTAGCATCCGTCGCAATGATTTCCGCTTTAGTTTCCATCAATGCATCAATTTCGGCCATGGTGGGAGTGATATAGACATCGTTTTGTCCATATACCTGTTTAATGATCCCTATGACTGGAAGGTCCACATTTTTCTTGATTTCCATTATGTCAGCTACAGAGTTTGCGCGAATGCACTTCGCACCGCCTTCTTTGGCAGCAATGGCCATGCGTCCCATAATAAATGAGCTGTGCAGCGGCTCATTCTCCAATGCTTGACATGATACAATTAAGCCTTTGTGAATTTTATCCAGCACCTGTTGCATGTTTAACACGTCCTTATCGTTATCTATGTTCTCAATGACCCAAGTATTCTTCCACTTCATTTTTGATGATCGTCACTTGGGGACCGTAAACTATTTGAATGCCATTTCCTTTTTTTACGACGCCTTTTGAACCGGTTTGTTTAATGACGTCTTCTTTCACCAATGATTCATCCTTTACCGTGACACGCAGACGAGTTGCACAGCAATCGACAATATCGATATTATCCTGTCCGCCTAAACCATTGACGATGGTCTGGGTTCTCTCTGATGCGGTTACTTGTGTAACGGCGGCCTGATCATCATCTTCACGGCCGACCACTTTCAAATTCTTTTTCCTGATCAAGAATTTAAAAGTGAAGTAGTATAGGAAAAACCATGGAATGCCGACGAGCAGTACATAAATCCAGTTTGTTTTACTGATACCCTGGAGTATCCCGAATAAAGTAAAATCAATGAATCCTCCAGAAAAGGTTTGACCGATCGTTATATTGAATATATCTGCCATCATGAAGGCAAGTCCGTCAAACAAGGCATGAAAAACATAAAGGATCGGGGCGACAAATAAGAAACTGAATTCAAGCGGTTCGGTGATGCCTGTTAAGAAAGATGTCAAGGCAGCTGAAAGAAGCAAGCCGGCCACGACTTTCTTATTTTTAGGTTTAGCGCAGTGATAAATGGCCAGTGCCGCGCCGGGTAAACCAAACATCATCGTGATGAACCGTCCGGACATGAACCGGGAAACACCCTCATAGTACTTGACGGTAGTCGGGTCTGCCAATTGCGCAAAGAAGATATTCTGGGTCCCGCTGACAATCTGCCCTTTTATCTCCATCGTTCCGCCTAAAGCTGTTTGCCAGAATGGAAGGTAGAAAATATGGTGCAACCCCAACGGCCCGAGCATCCGTAATATGAATCCGTAAAAGAAAGTCCCGATCGTACCTGTGCTCGTTACCAGCGCACCTAATTGGTTTATGAAAAGTTGGAAATAAGGCCATACGATAAAAAGCACGGCTCCAACCAAGATGGACGCGAAGGAAACGATGATCGGAATGAAACGGGAACCACCGAAAAACCCTAAAACTTGCGGAAGCTGAATTTTATTATATTTATTGTGCAAAAGTGCGGCAACGATACCTACTACGATACCGCCAAACACACCTGTCTCCAGTGTTTGGATCCCGACCACCATTCCCTGTCCGGCACCTGCCAAATTCTCTTTGGCAAGTTCCCCGTTTATTTGAAGCAGTGCATTTATTGAACTGTTCATGACGAAGTAGCCGATCATGGCTGCCAGTGCAGCGGTCCCTTTATCCGAACGTGCCAATCCTACTGCAACACCTACAGCAAAAATGACCGGCAAGTTGCCGAATACGATACTTCCTGCAGAACTCATGATCGTGAAAATGGCCTGCAGCCAAGCAAAGTCTAAAAAAGGATAGGCCTCAACTGTATTTGGATTAGAAAGAGCACCGCCAATTCCCAGCAATAAACCGGCCGCTGGCAAAACGGCAATCGGGAGCATAAAAGATTTACCGAACTGCTGCGCTTTCTCAAAAGCTTTCTTCATAATAATTCCTCCCTCATTTAACGAGCCTTTGATACTCTCTATTTTTAATCGCTCTATACTAGCTATATTAAATCCCTATGAGAGCGTTTTCAATGCGATTCAAGGTTATATCAATTGTTTTCAATCTTGCGCTTAGTTCTCTGAAAAAGTTTTCAAAACAGGAAATCGCTTGGCTATCTGTTGCACTGTAACTGGGAGTGCCGGCTGCCTATGCATTAAGCCGGTTCGATTTCAAAGGAAAAAGCGTGATTCATGCATTTTTCGTTTCTCCCATATTAATACCGGGAATTGTGCTGGGCTTTGCGTTTTTACGTTATATTGTGGGGGGTTATCAGCTTCCGATTTATGGGCTCTGTTTGTAGGACATACTATTATCATGCCGCCGTTCATCATCCGTGTGATTCAAGCGGATCAAATTTTGACTTTTTCATTGAAGAAGCAGGTGAGAGCCTTGGAGCGCACTTTCTTTAAAGTCGTCCTACCGAATCTAAAATCAGGAATTCTGGGCAGTAATGACCGCCTTCTTAGAATCCTTCAATAATGTAGGAATTTCCGTTTATATGACAGGGGCTGGGGTAAGGGCGTTTCTGATTCAGATGCTGATGTATGTAGAAAACTACTTTGATCCTACCAGAACGGCTCATGGGCTTGTCTTATTTCACAAAACGATAAAGGAGGTAATGATGGATGGCTTTGTTCACTTTACAAGATATATCTGTAGCTTATAACAAACAGAATATATTAAAGGATTTCAATCTTGAGATTGAAAAAGGGAAATTAGTATCCCTTCTTGGCCCGAGCGGCTGTGGGAAAACGACGACCCTGCGTTTAATTGCCGGGCTTTTAAAAGCGAACGAAGGGAAGTTTTTATTTAAGGAAAAGGACTATACGAAAGTGCCTGTTAACAAGCGGAATTTTGGCTTTGTGTTCCAAAACTATGCATTATTTCCGCATTTGTCGATATTCGAAAATATTGCATTCGGACTCCGTCTGAGAAAGAATTCCAAAAGTGAAATTGAAAATAAAGTAATGAATGTGCTCGAAATCGTCAATTTAAAAGGATTTGAAAAGAGATATCCCAAAGAGCTTTCAGGAGGGCAAAAGCAGCGGGTTGCGATTGCCAGGGCACTGGTGATTGAACCGGACATCCTATTATTTGACGAGCCATTGAGTAATCTTGATGCAAACTTAAGGGTGAATATGAGAGTCGAGATTCGCCGCATCCAACAAGAGCTGGGGATTACAACGGTATATGTTTCCCATGACCAGGAAGAATGCTTTTCGATATCCGACCAGGTAGCGATCATGAATAAAGGGATCATCGAGCAGCTTAGTGATCCTGCGACCATTTACAAATATCCTGAAACCAAATTTGTAGCAGATTTCATCGGCTTCAAGAACTTCATTGAATTCGATAAGCGTACGAATCATATAGATAAAATTGAACTGAACAAGCAAGGCTACTCATTTGTGCTGCACAAGGATGCAAAGATGACCAATTCAACTGGAAAAATAGGTGCTATCAGGCCGGACGATCTGATGATCAGGGAAAAAGATAATGCTGGAGCGGTTCTGGAAAATAGTTTAACTGGCCGAGTCAAGGTGAGTACGTATCTGGGAAAAAGCTATCAATATGTCATTGAAACCGTGATAGGGGATTTCAATGTGAACAAGGAAATGACGGAATCCTACCGGACGGGTCAGGAAATCATCCTAGAAATTCCGAAAAACCAGATGGTGCTTATTGACTAGCTTAGGAGGGTAGGTTATGCGAATGTTCAAGTATTCGATCACTTCTTAAGTCATGGACTGATCAACGTGAATGAAAGGAAAATGGTCCCTCTCATAATGAGTGATGACGCTTAATCCCGTATTCTTACGAATGCTATTCAAGAGAAATTTGAGCTAATTAAAACGGTCTATTGCAGGAAGCCTTTTCGTCAAATGTCAGCTGCACTTGTAACTAGGGTAGAAGGGGAGAATACGGCCTTTTTTTTATTAGTGTTTTATTTGAACGTAATTACGATTGTTGGAAACATATGATAGGAAAGAGGGGCGACTGAGGATAGAGTGGCAGGTCACAGTTTTGCTTTTCCATCTAATTTTAGACATTTCTTATTGAACTTAATTACAGATATGGGTAAAGAGATATTTGTTGCTATAGCAACCAGTCTGATCCTGTCTGTGAAAGAACCACTCATCCTCCCAAGATGGCAATGGTTCTTATTTTGACGATTAAATAAGTTAGTTGTGACCAACCACTCTTGCTGGTTGTCAGCCTCATGTTAGCTTATTGGGCTGTTTTCAGTTTAAGTTAATATAAGGATAACATACGGATTTTAAAGTAAGTATTCAGACATTGAAAAGGGAGTTACTGAAGTAGCACTGGAAATGCTGCGTTGCGGAAGTTAAAACTTTGGCATTTAGGAATAGAGGGGCAATCGTCAAATCATGGGCTTGACTGCATTTTTGTTTTCCCTTTTTATTTAAAAAAGAAAGAAAGGCAAAAAAATGAATTGACTCTTTTTTACTGATATGGTATGTTAATTCCAATCTAAGAAAAGGTGTGGTGTTTTATGTCGGGAGTAGGTATCAACTAATTTAGTTGAATAAGGTATTTAATCACTGATTGGTCAGTGGATTAAGTATGCCTTTTTCCACAGTGCAATTCTGCATTGTTGGATACCTACCTTAAGACTGCTTCCTTTTCCATAAATCGTGTAACATGTAGGTGTTACGACGAAAAGCATGGTGGGATTTGTCCTATCATGCTTTTTTGTGTACGCGGTTCTATTCGAGCTGCCTAATTTGTTATCGATTGTAGGTCCTTATCTATAGATAAGGCCGATGCCCGCAGGAGCTTTCTACTCAAATGGCTTGTTCATTTGTAAAGGTAGGGGGACTTTTGCGGGCATTTTTTGGATTCTGGGAATTTTAATCACTCACTCATTCAAGGGGGATCATTAGATGAATAAAATGACTTATGAAAAATTACAATATATCCAACTCAAGGAAATGGTGAAAAACCATTGCGTAAGCGGATTGGGAAAAGCGTTATTGGATCAGCTTAAGCCGAGCAGCCATTTGAATGTCGTTAAAAATCGATTAAACGAGACCACGGAGGCAAGGAATTTACTGAATGCGGAAAGTCATATTCCCTTAAAAGGCATTTCACATGTTGGCTACCATATCGACAAATTGGAAAAGGGAATGATATTGGAGCCATCAGAGTTAGTGGCGATAGCAGACTTCTTAAGAGGCTGCAGGAATATCAAGAAATTCATGACCGATAAAGAGTTCTTTGCACCAACACTTCATTCCTACGCCCGCTCGATGACTGAATTCAGGAGCATTGAAGAAGAAATCCAATTCACCATCAAAGGAAATGCTGTTGTTTCCGAAGCAAGCAGGGATCTGAAACGCATCAGGAACCAAATCATCAAGACAGAAAGTAAAATAGAGGAACGGCTGAATAAGTTCTTGAAGAGCGGAGCCAATAAGGAGTTCATTCAGGAATTCTTCATAAGTAAAAAGGATGACCGCTATACCATCCCGATCAAAGCCTCCTATAAAAATCAGGTGGCAGGAACGATCGTGGAAGTATCTGCAAAAGGGGCTACCGTGTTCATTGAACCTGCCTCTGTGACGAAATTGAATGTAGAATTGGCAAGTTTAAAAGCGGAGGAGTCGATGGAAGAGTATCAACTTTTGGCCACATTATCTGGAACGGTTTTCGAGCAATTGAAACCGATCAAGATAAACATCGAGTTAATCAGTCAATATGACATGATCTTCGCAAAAGCCAAGTTCAGTAAAAGCATGGATGCGATCGAACCGAAAATCAATGATCATGGTTATATTAAGTTAAAAGGCTGTAAACATCCCCTTTTGCCACAAAACAGTGTACCTTTGGATTTTGAAATCGGTAATGATTATCGCAGCTTGATCATTACAGGCCCTAATGCAGGTGGAAAGACTGTCGTCCTGAAAACGATTGGCATCCTAACGTTAGCTGTCATGTCAGGACTGCATGTTGCCGGGAAAGAAGGGACGGAGATTGCCGTCTTCGATCAAGTATTTGTCG
This sequence comes from Peribacillus sp. CSMR9, assembly GCF_033141925.1. Lineage (NCBI taxonomy): Bacteria > Bacillati > Bacillota > Bacilli > Caryophanales > Bacillaceae > Peribacillus > Peribacillus sp. CSMR9. The sequence goes on along the minus strand of NZ_JAOPHO010000012.1, from coordinate 20,064 downwards.
ACATTGGTGATAACCAAAGCATTGAAAATGCACTGAGCACGTTTTCATCGCATATGAAAAACATCTCGGAAATCATGGGGGCATTAACCAATAACTCATTGCTGCTGTTCGATGAAATCGGGAGCGGAACGGAACCGAATGAAGGCGCCGCTTTAGCGATTGCCATCCTTGAGGAATTTTATCAGAGGGGCTGCATAACCGTTGCGACGACCCATTATGGTGAAATCAAGCGCTATTCGGAAATACACAGTGATTTCATGAATGCGGCCATGCAATTCAACAGTGAAACACTTGAGCCAAAATACAAGCTGTTGATTGGTCAATCCGGGGAAAGCAATGCCCTCTGGATAGCAAAAAAAATGAATGTCCGTGAAAAGGTTTTGCAAAGGGCAAAGCTTTATATCGGCAATAAAGACTATGACTTGGAGCGTGTCCAGGAAGGTAAAATCAAGAAAGCGAAGGTATCGGCGGTTCCAAAGGAAGCATTGTATGAATTTGAAGTCGGCGACAAGGTGAAGGTAAGCGAACTGGATGATTATGCGATCGTTTATAAGAAAAAGGACTCATATAATAATGTCGTCGTACTTTTCGAAGATACCTTCATGGAGGTTCATGCCAATAGGCTCGAGCTTGAAATAAAAGCCGCCGATTTATATCCGGAAGGCTATGATCTGAGTTCTTTATTTGTCAGTTATAAAGAAAGGAAATTGAACAGGGACCTTGAAAGGGGATCAAAAAAGGCTTTAAAGAATGTAGCGGCGGATATCCGGAAGAAACTTGGTGAATAGTACGGTCATGTGGCAGTAAAATATCGAAGCAAAGTGCAAAAGAAGCCTCAAATAAAGAGGCTTCTTTGCACATGGTTTGCTTACAGGCACTGTTGTGCCAAAAGTCCATTTTACTGATTTCTTTTACTTCTATCATTATATAGATTAATTAATTCTGCATTTTGCTCATTCATTTTTTTCACATTCTTATTAATCGTTGCCAATTCCCATAGTATAGACAATCCAAAAATTATTATTATTGTTAAGTAATCCATTATTGTCCTCCCATTGATGTTTTGTACCATAAATTAACTGACTCTTTTTTCTTTCATTGGATTCAATTCTTCAACATGGGAAGGCAAGTTTTTTCTTTGATAATAATTGTTTTGAATTAAAGCATATATCACTAAAAAAGTTCCCAGTAATTCGAATGATGTAAGTGATCCCCCTTGGATAAAAACAATGGCTAACGTGGTTATTGGAACTAAATTGATAAATAGAATGCCATTAATGGGCGTTAAAAGTTTAATACCTAAATTCCAGCTTAAAAGTGCAATGGCACCCGGGAAAATAATCATGAAAATCATCTCGCCATAAATGGATTCAATAACCTCTGCTGTGGGGACAGGCAGGCCAATTAAAGTTGCAAGGAATGTTATGATTGCAGATACTGTTGTTCCCAAAATACACGTTAAAGTCGAATAGCGGAGTGTTGACCACCCATTAAATTGGTCGCCGCCCATCGTATATATAACCCATCCTATAACCCCAAAAAGAATGAAAAGAATAGGGATGATGCTATCCTTCAATAAAAATAGGAATGATAAATTGCCATTGGTAATCACAAGAATAGCCCCTATTAAGGCAAGGGACATACTTGCGATGGTATATTTCATAGGTCTGGCATTTTTGAAAACCCACATTATCATAATTGAAATCATAGGCATTAATGATTCCATGATGGAAGCAACGATTACCCCGTTATGGCCCAGTAAGTCTTGACCTGCGAAAATGAGAAAGTTGTATACTGTAAACGCCATCGTTCCAAAAAACAATAAGTTCTTTCCTTTCCCTTCCAAGCGAAAAGACTTCGTTCCCTCTTTAATTAAAAGCAATATCCCTAAAATTATGCTAACAGCTAAATATCGCAGAAAAGAGAAATAAAAAGGATCTATATACATGAGTGCCCTTTCTGCAACCGGAAACATGGCTCCCCAAGAAATGCTGGCTGTCAAACATAAAAGTGCACCGATTAAAACTTGATTCTTTTTCATTTAAAGCTTCCCCTCAAAAAAATAATGATTGATTAAATTCCTATACACACTTTATGATAAAGTCATTATCATGTAAAATGACTTAAAGTGAATGTAACCATCATTATTAATGATATTTAGGAAAGGGGGTCACTTTTATGGAAATTCGGGATTTGCAAATATTCCAGTGCGTCGCTAAATATGGAAGCATAAGTAAGGCTGCTGTTGAGTTGAATTATGTCCAATCCAATGTAACGGCGAGGATTAAGCATTTGGAGCATGAGTTACGGACGCCTTTATTCAATAGGCATAAACGTGGTATGTCTTTAACCGCAGAGGCACGAAAGATGCTGGTGTATGTAAACAAAATTTTGCTTGATATGGAAGAACTCAAACAAGTATTCCTGGATAGTGAAACACCTACGGGGATATTGAACATCGGTACTGTTGAAACGGTCAGCGGCCTTCCTAAGATTCTAGCCTCTTATCATAAACAGTATCCAAATGTCGATTTATCCATAAAGGCTGGGTTAACGGAGGATTTAATTAAAGATGTTATTGAACATAGGCTGGATGGCGCTTTTGTTACAGGACCGATTAAACATCCACTCATTCAGCAATACGATGTGTGTACAGAAAAACTTGTTTTAGTTACAAGGAATGAAACATTAAACCTTGAAGAATTTTTAACAGAACCAATTTTAGTATTCAGTCAGGGTTGTGGATATCGATCTAAACTGGAGCAATGGTTGAAAGAGGAAGAAGTGATGCCTAAAAGGATTATGGAGTTCAATGTATTGGAAACCATCTTAACCAGTGTAACACTCGGCCTTGGCATTACCCTCGTACCACAATCAGCGGTAAATCACCTTGCAGCCAATGAAAACGTGCATGTTCATGCAATTCCAGAAGAGTACGGCAATATTTCGACTGTCTTCATTCATCGTAAAGATGCTTATATGACAAACTCCATGCAAAGCTTCTTACAAACAATCGAAGCCAATCATGAATGTACGGTCAATCCGATATCAAGCCTGAACCATTCCTGAGCCAATATGAATCTTTACATAGAAGAACGCTGAAACTTGGGCCTGTCCCGAACATGCTTTGACAAACTGGCGTCCTTTTTCTGCCGGTCCTTCGATTCCGTGAATCTTTCGAGAAGGCCTTCAATTCCGTTTTCATTAAAAACAAGGCACCCGAACCTGAAAAAGGAAAGTATCAAGAACCCCAACTTTGTTAATGATAGCAAATGAGGAGGTGTGATACGATGGCAAAGGATGTTCTATGTGAAGTGAATAATTGTAAATACTGGGATTCTGGAAACAAATGCAGTGCAGATGCTATTTATGTTGTCAGCCATAAAGGGAATCAAGCATCAAATAGCAAAGAAACGGATTGCAAAACATTTGATCCAGAAATTTAAATCATCGGGGGTAACCATCAAACTTGGTTACCCTCTTCCATTTTATTATTGATAATAAAAATCATTTTCATTCAAGATTATAGAAATTCCGTTATTTTTTCTTCATGAAAAGGATATTTGGGCGATATACATGTGAGTTTGATCGATGATATCGAAAGTTTGGGCGATATAATTGAGGGTTTGAGCAGTTTACTCGAGAGTTAGAGCTATAAACTCGAGTTTGATCGATATAATCGAGAGCTTGATCGATAAATTCGTGAATTTGTGCGATAAATTCGGACATTTTAGCAATTTACTCGTGAGTTTGAGCAGTTTACTCGTGAGTTTGAGCAGTTTACTCGTGAGTTTGAGCAGTTTACTCGTGAATTTAGCAGTTTTACTCGTGAATTTGCAGTTTACTCGGAATTTGCGCTTTTCACGAGAGTTTGGGCGATAAACACGAGAGCTTGATCGATATATTCATGAATTTGTGCGATAAATTCGGACATTTTAGCAAATTACTCGTGAATTTGAGCAGTTTACTCGTGAGTTTTAGCAATTTACTCGTGAGTTTTGCCGTTTTACTCGTGAATTTGAGCAGTTTACTCGTGAATTTAGCAGTTTTACTCGTGAATTTGCAGTTTACTCGGAATTTGCGCTTTACACGTGAGTTTGGGCGATAAACACGAGAGCTTGATCGATAAATTCGTGAATTTGTGCGATAAATTCGGACATTTTAGCAGTTTACTCGTGAGTTTTGCCGTTTTACTCGTGAATTTGCGCTTTACACGAGAATTTTCCTTCGCTGCCGAATCCTCTGGCAAGGCAAATCCGCTATACCCCCCAAGAGCGCCTATCTCCAAAACATTTTTAGCCCTTAAAATGGATATAAGCATGGTAAGGAGTTTTCCAGATGTGGAGATACCGATATGGACGGCATTCCGTTTTCTTGTATGGACGTAATGACTACATCAAAACACTGAATCGATATAATTGTAATTTGTTTCATTCATTTCAATTCCTTTCCCGCCATTATTGAATTAAAAGGTTGCCTTTGCTTCACTTTCTTGTATTTCAAATAATTGAATGAATTCGTTGATTAACACATCAATGGCTTTTAATTCACCGACTAAGATTTGATTAATGGATTGAAATTCTGGTTATCTAACTGTTCCTTAATGGTTGAACGTCAAAGATTCATCATTTCTAAAGAAAGCAATTGCCGCCCTCGGCGAAAGGTTTTCGGGCCAGGGCCTTTTCCACTGTAATGCTCACCATGGTGATGTCCATCTTTCTTAAAATCCCTGAATTTCTCATTTCGAAAACCCCTCCTTTGTATACAAATTGTCAACTGTCAAAAATCCCCCAATTTTTTTCGATAAATTAATTAAAATGCAATTTCAAAAAGTTTGTCTAAATTGTGAATTCGTTATTTAGAGAGCAAAAAAAGTACTTACATCCAAAGAATTTTTTTTGTTATAGTAACAAATAGACCGGTTGGTATGGTGGGGGTGTGCTACGGAAATGGATACTAAATCGTTGATAATCGACCATGCAACGATTCTTTTCCAACAAAAAGGATATAAAGGTGTTGGACTAAGTGAAATCTTAAAAGTATGTCATGTTACGAAAGGTTCGCTATATCACCATTTTCCTAATGGAAAAGAGGAATTATTAATCGCTTGCCTTCATTCCTTGAATGAAGTAATTACGATGGATATCGTGGAGATTTTTGAACGATATCCGACAACATTAGAAGCGACAAATTCAATGATTGAAAAGCTAATCGTCAATTTAGAAAGAGAAGGGACGATTACGGGTTACACATTTAGCAGCATGGTAAGTGAAATGGCCACATTAAGTGATCCTGTTCGAAAGGCTTGCGCCGAACTTTATGCGAAAATTCAAGGGATTTATTTTAAAAAGCTAATGGAAGATGGATATTCAAAAGAGTTAGCTTCCAATATCGCATTGATGATGACAGCCTCCATCGAAGGGGCAATGATGCTTTGTTTGGCCGAAACATCAGCAAAGCCGCTAAAAGTAATTTCGCAATTGTTATCCAATATATTGAAGGAGTTTTAACAAGTGGATAATAAAAATATTAAAACAGGACCGATAATGGCTGCACTCTTGGTAGCAGGCTTTGTTGGGCTATTTAGTGAAACCGCATTGAACATCGCCTTAGGTGAATTGAGCCACATTTTTGGTGTGGATGCGACGACAATTCAGTGGCTTGCAACTGGGTACTTTTTAACGCTTGGTATTTTAGTGCCGGTAACAGGAATTTTAATGCAAAAATTCACAACACGCCAAATGTTCATGGCGTCTTTATTTTTTTCAATCATCGGAACGGTCATCGCTGCAGCAGCACCGGCTTTTAGCGTGTTATTGACGGCCCGTGTCATTCAGGCAGCTGGACTGGCGATCATTTTGCCATTGACGCAAAATGTCATTTTCACGATTTTCCCACCGAATAAACGCGGCGGGGCAATGGGTGTGATGGGCTTAGTCATCTTGGTGGGTCCGGCATTCGGTCCTACATTGGCAGGGATGATTTTAGATACGCTATCATGGCCTTGGATATTCTGGTTTACGATTCCGTTCTTGTTATTCTCCCTGATCTTCGGCTATATCTATATTCCGAATGTCAATGAAACTCGGCAAGTATCAATCGATATCGTGTCAGTTGTGTTATCGACGATTGGCTTTGGTGGAGTTGTATACGGTGTAAGTGTAGGCGGGGATCATGGTTGGACGAGCCTGACGGTAATTGGCACGATTATCATTGGATTGATCGCCCTAATTCTCTTTGCAATCCGTCAAACGAAGATGGAAAACCCGATGTTGAATTTAAAAGCATTCAAGTACCCACTATTTGTACTGGGTCTTGCGATGAACATGATTACATTCCTTAACATGTTATCGATGCTGGTTGTGTTGCCAATGTATATGCAAATGGCGTTATTGGTGTCTGCGTTCGCTACTGGGCTGATCATGCTGCCAGGAAGTCTATTAAACTGCGTTTTTGCCCCGATCATCGGTCGGCTTTTCGATAAATATGGACCTCGTGCCGTAATTACACCAGGAACGATTCTGGTTGTCATCGGCTACTGGCTATATGCAATGTATGGAACAGACACAGCACTATGGATCATGGTTGTTACGCATATCGTGATGATGCTTGGCATTGGCATGGTACTCGCTTCAGTACAAACGAATACATTGAATGCATTGCCAAAACAATTCTATCCGGATGGCATCGCGATCACGCAAACATCTCAACAAGTATCAGGAGCAATTGGCATAGCGGTCATGGTTTCACTATTCTCTGCGAAGCAAAATGGCTACTTGACTGATGTGGCAAATGATTTACCGGCAGCTGCTGCCTCAGGTTCATCGCTTGTATTTAAAATTAGTTTGATTTTCGCGATCGTGAATGTGGTGCTTTCATTGTTCATGAAAAAACCGAAGTAACAAAGATAGAAAAACAGATCACCATTCAAGCAGGTGATCTGTTTTATTTTTGAACTTTTTTAAGTAGATCTAAAAGCTGTTGTTTTTCCGTCTCATTCAAGTTGGCAAACTGTGATGCCTGAAAATGCTCTTGTTTTGGAACAACTTCATGAAAAAACTCTTTTCCTTCCTAAGTCAACGAAAGGTATTTTGTTTTCCATTCCTGTTCCCGTTTAATCAATCCCAATTCTTCCATTTTCCTTAATAGTTGAGTGATATTGCCTTTCGTCACAAAAAGCTTGTTTGCAAGTTCTTGCTGAGACAATCGTTCATGGGAACCCACTTGAACCAAGATATCGAATTGGGCTGCCGATAGATTCCATTTCTTTAAATGTTGATTGGATTCCCGAATACTTTGGTTATATATTCGTGTTATTCGGAACCATAACATTAAACCCAGTCGTTCCTCGTTGTTAGATGTGGAGGGATTCGTTGTGTTTTCTTTCATGAATGTCACCTCATTCTTCTTTGTCACAATCAGTCTATGAATAAACTAATTTGATGTCAAATGCAAAAACTTCCACCTTTGATTCCTATATTATGTAGTCGTTAGTTTGGCAAAGATGATAAAAAACAGTGTTAATTCGGCTATTATCACGATATTTGGTACCGGGACAATCAAATTAAAAATAAAAAAGACGGCTAAAATCCCTAAAAATAACGCTAAATGATATATTTGCAAGCGCTGGTGCTTATGTCGATATTGGTGGAAAACAAAAGTGGTTGATATGAAATAGAGCAATACGGAACCAAAAACAAAATATAAGATAAATGAATAATGGACTTCCTGTAAAAACAATAATCTGATGGCCGCTGCAATCATGCTTATAGACATTAAAATAAACAGATGACCGTAAATGATGAGCTGGCCGGAAGATTGTACAGACTTGTCGACTTTCTTCTCCATGTTATCGAAATATTGCCACCACATAGATATTATCAGGACAAATGAAATGATAGAAAAGGCTATCGAATCCCAATTTCCTTGTTTAGGTTGGATTACCGCAAGAGTGCTCACAAGAGCTTCCCCAAAGAGAATGATGGTAAATAGACCGAATCGCTCTAACAAGTGGGCCGTATTTGTAGGAACCTTTTCTAAACACTTCCTTCCAAGGATCGGGATAATGATATCGATCAGGATGCCCAAATATAACACAGCATATCGAAGCCAGGAATCAAAAAGGACGGAAAATAATGAAATGACGATTCCAATCCAAAAATACCTTCCCAAAAAGAGTGCTGCATTTTTTCGAAATCCCTCTTCTATCCGCTGTACAACAAGATATTGGATAGCCGTCATGGCTCTTAAGCCAATATAACCAGTTAAAAAAGAAAGATAATAAGGATCAAAATCAACTGATAAGCTTGAGGTCATAATTAGGACAAAAAACATTTGCAATATCAAAAATAGCCGTTGATGAAATAAATCCTTTCCAAACCGGTTAATAAATATGGTTTGCCCTACCCAAGCCCACCAGATAGGAATAAAAATCAACACGAACTTCAATAAATACACTGGATGGATATATCCATCTTCAACCTGCAGTAAAACATGAGTTGCGCCCGCAACGGCCGCCACAAATAACAAATCATAAAAGAGCTCTAACCATGTAACTTTCTTTTCATCCATTTCTGCACTCCTCCCAATTCCTTATAGTTTATAGTATGTTGTAAACATTCAGAAAATGGAAGGGGTTCAATATAACCAAAACCATTTACATTATCTTGGAGCGTGGAATTTAGAATTCATGATCAATTATGGGAAGTTCTTTTTACCAAACTATAAACTTATTGAAACCAACGAAGGGGTTGGGGGAATTTCCCTACATACGAACTTTCTTCGCTCATGCAAGAATTGGAAGAACTCTTTCCTAACGCGCCAAAAATAGCTCGGCGTGGACAAATTAACGCATGGGATAATGAAGATTTTGTTAAAGCAATCGAAGAAACTGGAAAAAAACAACTTATCATTGCTGGCGTGGTTACTGATGTCTGCGTTGCTTTCCCAGCACTTTCCGCTTTGAACGCAGGTTATGAAGTATTCGCTGTCACTGATGCTTCTGGAACAGTCAGCAAACAGGTAGCTGATGCTGCTTTAGCGCGTATGGCCCATGGCGGTGTGCAGCTTATGAATTGGTTTAGCGCAGCATGTGAATTACAGCGTGATTGGCGCAACGATGTCGAAGGTTTTGGTGCATCGCTTTCCAGCCAGCTTCCTGGTTATCAAAATATAATCGGAAGCTATAGGGGAGCACAGCGCGATCAGCAAGCAGATTTAAAGATAACACACTGGGAGGGGACATTTGTCCCCTCTTATTTTTTATGAACATCTGCATTTGTTTTCACCCTAGCTTCACCCCGAACTCCTTTTATTGCTCGGTCTCATGACCTCACTGGCCTCCACACTAAAAAACATAAGTTCTTTATCATGCATTCTAATATGTATGAAAAAGCCTACATAGTATCTTTTTCTACATATAGACTGCATTGAAAATGGATTACTGAACGAATATTGCCTTAAGCAAGGATGCAGTATTGTGCACAAATGTTTAAAGAGTATATTATTGTGCAGTACCTATGACAACATTCGGACTTAGAAATGCTACATTTTTAATAAGAAGTGAGATATCGTAGAAGCAGGGAGAGGGATTGAGAATGTTTTTAGATGAAAGAAGCGCCAATTTACTAAAACTATTACAGCATTCGCCCATTTCAAAAATGAAAGAACTTGAAGCCCAAACAGGTCTGACGAGAAGGCAAATACAATATGGTCTGAGCAAAGCGAATGACTGGCTCCATTTTCATGGATATCAACCGATTCAATATAATCGTGAAATGGGCTACTCCTTTTCTGAAACAATCAGGGATGAAGAATTGAATGTAAAACTGACAAAACGCAATTATATATTTTCAGAGACAGATAGGGAAAAAGTCTTTTACCTCATGATCTTGTTAAGCCAAGAAGAATTGTCCGTCTATCATTTCCAGACGGTCACCGGGCTTTCAAGAAATACGGTGTTGAAGGATTTGAAAAGACTTAAAGAGAAAAACAAGGACATATCGCTCAAAATCCAGTATTCCAAACAAGATGGCTACGTGGTGATTGGGGAAAGCCGAGTAAAGAGATATATCATTGAACGTCTCGTGCATGGTGTACTGAATAGTCCCAATAGTGAATTAATAATGGAGTGCATATGGGGAAATCATGAAAAGCAAATCGGCTCGATCCGGTTACAGCTTGAAAGGATCGAACGTAATTTAGGCATCACCTTTACGGATGAACGGCTTCATGAACTGAGCTATTTATTTTTATGTACAGATCGGCTCATAGAAAAAGGGGAAGAGTTACAGGCCGACCAGAGCTGGGCTCCGTTTGTTGCGACAGAAGAATATAAAATGGTTGAGGAAATGACGAGAACGAATGCCTTTCAATCAGTATGGAGCGAAACGGAAAACTTATACGCAACCTTACATTTATTGAGCATGAACCGAACGAAGGATATTTCCCCGCTTAAGGATGATGAAGTCATTCAACACCTTTTGCAGGAAATCGTGGAAGAGTTCGAGAGGCTGGCATTTGTTCACCTGAAAGATAAAGAACAGCTATGCCAACAATTATACGTACATTTTAAACCGGCATATCATCGCCTGCGGTATGGTCTCCCGCAACTTAACCCGATGACGGGACGGGTGCAGAAGGTCTATCCTGAACTGCATCATTTGACAAAAAAATCTCTGTGGGTGTTGGAGAAAGAGATTGGCTGTCCGGTATCCGAAGAGGAAGTCGCATACTTCACGATCTATTTTGGCGGATGGCTGCGCAGGCAAGGGACGACATTGGATGATCGAAAACGGGCGATTGTAGTATGCCCGAATGGTATTGGCATCAGCAATATCCTCATTTATACATTGAGGGAATTATTTCCGGATATTTTGTTCCTGGATGTTCTTTCCGTTAGAAATGCGGCTGAATCCCCACTTTCGTACGATCTTGTTTTTTCAACGGTGCATATGAGAACAAAAGCGGCATTATTCGTTGTACCGCCCATTTTGGAAATGCAGGACAAACATAAATTGCGCCAGCAAGTCATGCAGGAATTGTATGGATATACGACGGAAAGTGTAGATGTTTCAGCATTAGTAAAAGTCATTTCCAAGTATGCAACCATCCATGAACAGGATCAGCTTGAAAAGGCTTTGAAGTCGAATGTGTATACCCATCAAAAAATAACCCAATTTTCTTTAAAGGAGGCAGAGAAGCCTGTGTTAGAAGAACTGCTCAATTTGCAAACGATTCAATTACAGCAGCATGTTTCCGATTGGAAAGAAGGCATTCAAGTCGCGGCCAAGCCTCTCGTGGACTTAGGAACAGTCGAAGAACGATATGTGGATGCCATGATCGAAGCGATAGAAACGAATGGACCATATGTAGTGATAACGCCTGGAGTCGCGATTCCCCATGCACGTCCAGAGCAGGGGGTCAGGTCTTTATCCATGAGTTTGCTGAAATTGGATGAAGCCGTGGACTTTGCGCCGGATAAACCAGTTCGCCTGATTATCATTTTGGCGGCCGTAGATAACGATTCGCATCTGCGGGCATTGATCCAGCTCACTCAATTATTGAATGAACGAGCCAATATAGAAGAAATCCTACGCACTTCAGATAAATCGGTCCTTATGGAGTACGTTCATAAATATTCGAAGGAGGAAGCGGAATGAAAATCATGGTAGTATGCGGGAACGGATTGGGAAGCAGCTTCATCATGGAGATGAATGTGAAGAAAGCGTTGAAGGAAATGGGTAAGACGGCCGAGGTGGATCATACAGATCTTGCATCTGCAAAAACGGTTCAGGCGGATATTTTCCTGGGAGCGGCGGATATTGTCGGTCAGCTGGATGATGGAACCCGGACGATCGTCACACTGGAGAACATGATGAGCATCCCTGAAATCAAATCTAAATTGGAAATGCATGTAGGATAAAAAAGGAGAGATTGATATGAAGAAAATCATGGTAGTATGCGGAAACGGATTGGGAAGCAGCTTCATCATGGAGATGAATGTGAAGAAAGCGTTGACGGAAATGGGTAAGACAGCCGAGGTGGATCATACGGATCTTACCTCCGCAAAAACAGTTCAGGCGGATATTTTCCTGGGAGCGGCGGATATTGTCGGTCAGCTGGATGATGGAACCCGGACGATCGTCACGCTGGAAAACATGATGAGCATTCCCGAAATCACATCGAAATTAGCTTCACATCTATAACAAGAAACAAATAGAAGAGGGGGAGAGAGGCAATGCTGGAACTTATCATGAATGACATCTTGGGTACACCTTCCATACTTGTGGGGCTGTTTGCCCTCATTGGACTGCTGTTACAGCGGAAATCCAGTGCGGATGTTGTATCTGGAACGCTAAAAACCGTCATGGGCTTCATTATTATTGGAGCGGGAGCGGCAGTGCTCATTGGCGCCCTTGATATATTCAGTAAAATGTTCGATCATGCATTCAATGTACAAGGGGTCATACCGAATAACGAAGCCATTGTCGCAGCTGCCCAAAGTGATTTTGGGACTTCGACTGCACTTATCATGGTTTTTGGTATGGTTGTCAATGTTTTACTGGCTCGTTTCACGCCATTTAAATATATATTCTTAACGGGACACCATACCTTATTCATGGCTTGTTTACTTGCAGTCACCCTATCGGTCGGCGGACTTAACGGTTTTCCGCTCATCTTGGTCGGTTCCATTCTATTAGGGGTATGCATGGTGATGTTCCCTGCCCTCCTTCAGCCATATGTACGGAAGATTACCGGAAGCGATGATTTTGCCATCGGCCATTTTGGGACAATCGGATATTTTGTATCCGCGACTGTTGGAAAATGGTTTGGAAATAAGGAAAAAACGACAGAGCAAATCAAGGTTCCTAAATCTTTAGGATTCCTGAGGGATACATCAGTCGCTGTATCGCTTACGATGACGATGTTCTTCGTGATCGTCGCATTGTTTGCCGGACAGAACTATATTGAAAGGGAATTATCCGGCGGTTCGAACTTCATCGTATTTTCTTTCATCCAGGCGATAACATTTGCTGCAGGAGTCTACATCATCCTTGCAGGGGTACGGATGTTAATTGCTGAAATCGTCCCTGCCTTCAAAGGGATTGCCGATAAAGTCGCTCCTGATACGAAGCCTGCGCTAGATTGTCCGACCATCTTTCCATTCGCTCCAAATGCAGTGATCATCGGGTTCCTATTCAGTTTCTTGGCTGGACTATTATCCATGTTCCTCCTTCCGGTACTTGGATTGAAAGTCATCGTTCCGGGGCTCGTACCGCATTTCTTCACCGGAGCTGCAGCAGGTGTATTTGGAAATGCCACAGGCGGCAGACGCGGAGCGATGCTCGGGTCCTTTGCCAACGGACTCATCATTAGTTTCCTGCCGGCGATACTCCTTGTTTTCTTGGGGGATGTAGGGTTTGAAGGTACCACATTTGGTGATTCGGACTTCGGTGTGGTCGGTCTCCTAATTCTAAGCGTCATGAAACTTTTAGGATTATCCTAAACTGTTATACTGATAAGGTAAAGTAACAAAAATAAATGAATGAAAACAACAGCCTAAGATCTTTATAGATAATGGGCTGTTGGCATTTACATTATCATTCGGATTTTTGAGGTGATTTGCATGACCAACAAAGCAATTGTGCTCGATTTGGATGGCACGACATTGAACGAAAGAAATACTGTGAGTGAAACGCTGGAACAGTACATAGGGGAACTTAGGGAAAGCGGAAAGCTGATTTTCATTGCAACAGGAAGAACGCTGGAAGAAGCGAGGGACGTATTGCCGTCCGGCATGGAAGTCGATGGAATGGTGACTGCCAATGGAATGTCCGTCTTCATCGGAAAGAAACAGATCGTCGAAAATGCCCTGCCGCCGGAACTTGTGGAAGAATTGGTCGCCAAAGCAGGAGCGGGCGAGATTTTTTACGAAGTACATCCTAATGAAGGAACACGGATGGCATTACTTAAAGATAAAGGCTATATGGTTAAACAAGGTTTGGTGCCAAAGCCCGAGACAGTCGATGAAAATGAATGGCTATCAAGGCAAGATGCAGTGGAAGACAAAATAAGATGGTCAGAACAACTGGATATAAGCAGCGTAGCCAAAATCTACTTTTTCAGCAATGAAATGGATACCATCCGAAAATGGAAAGCGGATTTGGGAGAAATCAAGCAGTACAATGCCTTCACAACAGCTTCCTCCACTCATCACAATGTAGAAGTGACCGTGGAAGGCGTCTCAAAAGCAACAGGCGTTCAACTATTACTGAAGCATTTCCAGCTAGGACCGGAAAATATCCTGGCAGTGGGCGATGGCGAAAATGACCTCCCGCTATTTAAACTCGCTGGGCATTCCGTTGCCATGAAAAATGCCACAGACCTGGTCAAAGAACAAGCCGATGAAGTGACGGAGCATTCATATAGAGAAGATGGACTGTATCGCTTTTTGAAGGGTATGTTTCAATGACCAATAAAAAAAGGAAAATTTATAACTTTCTTTAGAAATCAGAGGTGCAAGTTCAGGCTAATTCTAGTTTAGAACCTATTGAAAATATGAAAAAACCACCTAAAGAGGTGGTTTTTTAGCTTAACTAGAAAATTGGTTATGTCATGTCAAAAAGCAAAAAGAACTCTTGGAAAACACAAAGATAATCGATGATTATCTAAGATGTATAACAAAGCTGTCATGAAAACCTAACATGAATAACGTATACAACGTATTTTTCCTTCATGTCGCATGATAAAATAGGACAAAAGGTAAAAAGAACTGAGCAGAAAATTTAAATTTACGATAGCATGACTTACGTTAAACTAGGATATTTACAAAGAACATGATTATATTACTGATGATAAAGGAAGTAGAATACAGGATGTATAAAATCGGACTAGTCGGACTAAAAACTTCTGTAGAACAGATTTTAGACTTGGCAGAAGAATATAAACATGAATTGGAATTCATCTCTTTGCCCTATGTAAAGACTGAAGAGGTAGAGAATATTGTAAAAGAACATCATTCTCACGTACATGCATGGCTTTTTTCCGGTCCACTTCCCTATGAAATTGCGAAAAAAACACTAGGCACAGATAAAATAATGGTCCATGTTCCTGCTACGGAATCAGGTTTTTATAAATCTTTTTTAGAGTTGATTTACGAACAAGGGAAAATTATTGAGAGGCTTAGTATCGATACTATGTCTTCAAACAATATTAGTGAAGAAGCTTTGTCACAGTTGAATATTAAAACCCCAAAGATCTATACGAAAGTGTTTGAGTCAGATGTCGACACTAATGAATTGTTTCATTTTCACTTGGATTTATGGAATAAGGGAAGGACAGAAGGCGCTTTATCTTGTTTTCCGTCCGTGTGTGAAGCTTTAAGGGAGTATGGAATTCCAGCTTACCGGATGTCGATGAGTAAGATGGAAATCCGGCAAACGCTTCGGATTCTTTCTGAAAAAGTAAAGACTTCCTACTTTAAAGATACACAAATTGGTGTTGAAATCATTGAAGTTGAATATTTTAACAGAGTGGCAGAGGAAATGAAAACTCCTTATCATTTACAGTACTTGGAGCTTCGGCTAAAAGAAATGTTAATTCAACTTGGTGAAAAAATAAATGGTTCCTTTTCAGAGAAAGGGAATGGAAGATACATGATTTTTAGTTCTCGCGGCGCAATTGAACGGGAAATTATTACGCTTGAAGATACCATTCAAAAATTGGCTTTTGAAGCAGATACAACCGTTGCCGTTGGAATTGGCTTCGGCGAAACTGCCTATTCGGCGGAAATCAATGCTTTTCGGGCTATTCAACATTCAAAAGAGATGAAGAAGCGTGAAATTGTAATTATTCAAGATGATGGAAAGATTATTGAATCACCAGGCAAAAAGAAAGAATTACAATATGCTACCCGGTCCCACAATGAACTCCTTATCGAAAAGTTAAAAAAGGGGAATATCAGTGTAAAAACATATAAGAAGATATCAGCCCTTGTACAAAGAATGGGCTGGGGTAATTTTACAACAAAGGAATTAGCGAAACATCTTGAGATGACAGAACGTAATGTGCGGCGTATTATTGCGGATATGTGCGAAGTTGATTTGGCACAATGCGTTGGTGAAGAGGCTCACGCCACACGTGGAAGGCCGAGTAAAATTTATCGATTATTATAAGCACCCAAAATTGGGTGCTTCAGTTTGAAGACAAAAGGGGTTCGGAATTAAAACATTTCGAACCCCTTTTTGAAATTCCCTTTGAATTTTACTCCATATTAAGGATTGGGTCTCTACGAACCCACTATGTTAGGCCATTTTTTAACCTTGCTATGTCCAATTGGCCATCTTCTTTACATTCATGGCAGCGAAAGTGAGCATCGACAATTTTTTAAGTTCCCCTTAAAGTAATCCAACCATGCCATGCTTTTCTTTTGTATCTGCGAAAACACGCTCAATCGTTTCTTTACGTTTCGCATAGATAGATTTTACATCTTGATGATGACGCAGATGATCTGCTTCTTCCATAAAATCTTGCCAAATATGACGTGTCGCTACTTTTTGATGGTCTTTATTTTTCGGTACACTTTGATAAAAATGGACATGTCACATAGATGTGCTTTGGTGAAAAAAACTGTAGGCAAAAAAGAGGTTCTATCTAAATTTTATAACAAAGTTGATTGGAGCGGAAGGTGCGAGACTCCTGCGGGAAAAGCGCGTCTAGTGGAGACCCCGCAGGCACAAGCCGTATACAGTCTGAAGCACCCAAAAATTAGGTGCTTTTTTATTTTGATGTAAAATTACTAAATGGAGAACTTCCACTATTAAATCTAGTAATCAAATAAAACAGTTTAGAATTTTCAAAAAACATTGAAATAAAGAACACGGGATATTATACTCTATTTAAGGAATTTATTCCTTAAACTAACCTAAAATAAAGATTACCATGTAAATTGAATGAAAAGGGGATGTATTGGGTGTCTCAAACGATAATGATTCATGATTTAATCGAGGCTGTTAAAGATGAAGTGATTGGATGGCGAAGATATTTACATATGTATCCGGAGCTGTCTTTTGAAGAAGTAAAAACAGCACAATTTGTTTATGAAACGCTACAAACTTTTGGTGATCTGGAAATTTCACGTCCGACAAAGACGAGTATTATGGCTCGTTTGATTGGCCAGCAGCCTGGGAAGGTTATTGCACTGCGGGCAGATATGGATGCGCTTCCAATTGAAGAAGAGAATGATTTTGACTTTGTGTCACAGAATTCAGGCGCGATGCATGCATGCGGACATGACGGGCATACGGCGATGCTGCTTGGTGCGGCGAAGGTTCTTACACAGTTAAAGGATCATATTAAAGGGGAGGTGCGCTTTTTATTTCAACACGCTGAGGAATTGCCGCCCGGTGGAGCCCAAGAGATGGTGAAAGCCGGTGTGCTTGATGGAGTGGATATGATCATTGGCACCCATCTCTTGTCGACTCTTCCTTTAGGAAAAATTGGTTTGGGTTACGGTCCGGTGATGGCTGGAGCTGATACTTTTAACATTACCGTGGTCGGTAAAGGGGGGCACGCCTCACAGCCTGAACTTACCGTCGATCCCATTGCAATTGGAACTCAGGTTGTATCAAATCTCCAACACATTGTTTCGAGATATCGAGATGCCCAGGAAGCTCTTGTGATTTCAGTGACTCAGTTCCATGCGGGAAGTGCGATTAATGTTATTCCAAGTAAGGTAAGCATTGGCGGTTCCGTTCGAAGCTTTAATCCGGAGTTAAGGGAAAAAATACCGAATTTTATCGAACGAATTATAAAAGGAATTACTGAAGCGCATGGAGCTACTTACGAATTCGATTATCAGTTCGGTTATGCTCCGACCATTAATGATGAAGAAGTTACCCGATTGATGGACGAAACCGTCTGTGAAGTATTTGGTGAAGAAAGCCGAGAGATTTTAAAGCCGATTATGGGAAGTGAGGACTTCTCTGCTTTTCAAAAAGTAGTTCCGGGATCTTATATTGTAATAGGGGCCCGTAATGAAGAAAAAGGCATTATATATCCTCATCATCATCCGAAATTCACGATCGATGAACAGGCTTTACAAAATGGGGTGAAGTTATTTGTTCACGCGACTTTTAAAATGTTAAATCTAACTTACTAGGGGGCTAAGAGTATGAAAAAAATATATTGGCTCGGAATAATCCCGTTTCTTGGCATTATTGTAGGTGCTTTGTTTACAAATAAAGTGACTCCCTATGTTCTGGGAATGCCATTTTTTCACTTTTGGATTGTACTCTGGTCTGTGCTAACCACATGTATTATGGGGATTATCTATCTACTGGATCCAGCTAATCAGAAGGGAGATTCAAGATGAATATTGCCGTGTTATTCATCCTGTTTTTTTTCGTCATTTCCGTAGTGATTGGTATCCAGGCTAAAAAAGGGAAGGAAATGAACTTAGAACAATGGTCAGTCGGGGGACGCGGAATGGGAGCCCTTTTGATTTTCCTCTTGTCCGCAGGTGAAATGTATACGACCTTCACCTTTTTAGGTGCAAGTGGATCGGCTTATGGGGAAGGCGGTTCCATCTTTAGTATCGTATCATACGGCTGTCTGGCAACAGTCATCTCCTACTGGACATTTCCTGCTATCTGGAGGTATGCAAAGAAACACCAATTAGTTTCCCAATCAGATTTTTTTGTGAAAAAATATCAAAGTCCTTATCTTGGTGTGCTTGTTGCTGTAATTGGTGTTATAGCTTGTACTTGCTACTTAGTTCTGCAATTGAAGGGGTTAGGATATATCGTTTCTGCAACATCCTATGGGGCCATTTCTTCTACAGCTGCCATTTGGGTTGGAGCAATTGGTGTAACCATTTTCGTAATGGTTTCCGGTATTCACGGTTCTGCCAGGACAGCTATTTTGAAGGATATTCTGATTCTTGGCATTGTCGTATTTTTAGGGGTTTATTTCCCTCTTCATTATTATGACGGTCTTCAACCCATGTTTGAGGCCATTGAAAATGCAAAGCCGAACTATACCATACTTCCGGATCAAGGAATGGGCGTTTCGTGGTATATATCGACCGTTATACTAAGCTCCATTGGATTTTATATGTGGCCGCACGGGTTTTCTCCTATTTATGCTGCCTCTAGCGAAAAAGCTTTACGAAAAAATGCAATCCTAATGCCAATGTACCAATTGATTTTGTTGTTTGCCTTTTTTGTCGGATTTGCAGCTATCTTGCAGACGCCTGGATTAAAAGGCAGCGAAGCCGATCTTATCTTGCTGCAGCTTTCTAAACAGGATTTTGATCCATGGTTTGTGGGCTTAATAGGTGGCACTGGCGTGTTAGCCGCTTTAGTACCAAGTTCCATGCTGTTGATGTCAATATCAACATTGCTTGCAAAAAATGTATATAAGGTATTCACTCCATCGGCAACTGAAAATCAGATTGCAAAATTGGTAAAATACTTGGTTCCCCTTATTTCTCTCGTAGGGATTTACTTGACCTTTAAAGGTGGAAATTCCCTCTTTAGTCTTGCTTTAATCGCCTATAATTTTATCACACAACTAGCTCCTGCCTTTTTCGCAAGCTTGATGAGAAAGAATTTTATAACCAAACATGGAGCATTTGCCGGGATTATAACAGGAGGCGTGCTAGTCTCAATTATGGAACTAGGGAACATAAAAATTGGTCATCTATTTCCTTATCTTCCTCAAGCAATTAAAGACTTGAATGTAGGAATTATCGCTCTATTTGTTAATATCGTAGTTTTAGTGGTTGTCAGTGTGATGACAAAAAACATTACTAATACTCATAAAGATAATGATGTTTTGGAGACAACAACAGTAGAGAACAAGCTTCTAATACAAAAAGAATCAAATAGCTAACACAACATGAATATTTGCTGCTCCAAGTAATTCATTCCGATAAGATTATATTAATAAGAATGCCCTCCAGTTAAATGATCTGGAGGGTATTTTTGTGCGCCCGGCATGGGTGCAATCTATAGGGTGAAAGTCCCGAACCATGAAGGCAGTAGTAGTGGTTAGCTTAATGCA
>NZ_JAOPHO010000011.1:0-83754 GCF_033141925.1 Peribacillus sp. CSMR9 | reverse complement strand
ATGGCTCTGCCTATAAACCGGAAATGGTCTTCCCTCTTGAACAACTAGCAGCGTAAATTTACATTCACATTGTTATTAATGAAAGTTGGCTTATTCGTAGGATTTCAAAGAAAGCACGAAGTACTGGATGTAATGAACAAAAGGGCAATGACCCGTTCCGTTAGCAAAACCGGCCTCCACCCCTTGGATAGGCATGACGAAGGAATGAAAGGGCATAGGATTATGACCCGTTGAGACATGGGAGGGAAAGCCTCCAGGGGCAGCGTGGAAAATGCGTGCAGAATATGTAATAATTTGGGATTTTTAATAAATCCCCTATTTCAATCTGCCCTCATCTTATCAAAACGGTCCTATCTCTTTCGTTCATCTAAAGCAACCTATACCATGTGGTATGAAATCCTGCGAATAAGCGAGTATTCGTGAGCATTATCTATTAAACTGAGGGAGTTCATTACCGTTTGTAGATAATCATCAAGCTTACCAGCCGCTTTCAATACCATTAATTTATGAGAAAGATCTTCGTTTTTCAAACCCGATGCGTAATGCTTCCAGAGAAATGACCTGAAAAACCATTTTGTAGAGCACCAGCACCATGTGGCATTCCGTGCATAGATGCAGCAATCATTTGATTATTGATTAATACAATAATGGCTCTTCTATTCCAACTCCATTTATTATTATAAATTTTCTTCATGATTTGAGTATCTTCTTGGTTAGTGGCTGTACATCGGCATGATGGCTACCTACTCTTCGTTGTACCTTAAATGATAAACCAGTTTCAATATCAATAATGGTGAAATTTGTTTTATTGTTGTTTACAATCTCCCAAGGTAACATCTCAATTTTAGCTTATTGGTACTTCTCCATCTTCCCATTCCATTGCATAGACCGAGTGATCGACCATTAAGACAATTATAAAAATAGCGATAATTACTCGATACAATTTATTGTTTTTCATTTGGTTTCTCCTGCAATTATTCTTATTATTTCAGGACATAATCAGTTGAATACCTTTGAATATTTGGAAATTCTTCAAATTAACTCCTCCCTGTTAATTTATGTTCTAAACACTGGGTTTGGTGGAATCAGCTATAAAGGCTTAAAAAGGCTCAAATTCGAGGAAAAGGGAAAAAAACACCCCTCTCCCTTAATCCCAATTCCTTAACGGTATTTCAAGACTATTAAGAAATTCTTATTGAGTAACAAACATAATAGTAAACCGACCTTTTATAATCAAAAAACTAAGCTTTAAATCATCGTGGATTTCACAAAATATTTAAAGAGAATTTAGAAAGAGCTGGTCTACCCGCTTTCCTTAGTACCTACATTCCATTTAACCCAGGCAACATAACACCCAATAAAATCAAGTCGATTCCAGATTACAATGAGGTTTCTATTCCTGATTTACCGTTATGTTCTACTATGACTTTATTACCCTCAAACTGAATTTCATCCTCGAATACAGGAATATGTATTTTCAATTCAATACTTTTCTATTACAAGTCTTAACATTTCAAACAACAAGAAGATAAATGATATCCAGACACCGCCATATACATATCCACCCAGAATATCACTTGGAAGTAATTCGGTCGATGCAATATTTGCAATTGTTAACCACACTAATAATAATAACCCAATTAATGGAACGAATATGGAAGTATATTTTTTTTTCGAATGACGAATAAGTAAAAATAAGCATGTTCCATAAATGATTATTGTAATAGTGGCATTTATATCAGGAAAATTTGAGGAATGATACTTCCCCACGAACCGTAATGATTGGAGATAGGAAAAAATCTGCATAATTGATTCATGAAACAGCCTAGCTCCTAAAATCGAAACGATAAGTAAAAGATACTCAAGCAGCCTATTCCTTCTCTTCCTCCAAATGCGGATGACCGTTACACCAATAATTACTCCAAGTACATAAGGGGATTGAAATACTAACAACCCTTTCATCCAACTCATATATATTGAAGAATCCACTATATATACAGCAATTTCATTAAACTGAGTAAACTCATTATATAAATAGTCTTGAGCCATCCCCAGCATCAAGGTCACCATACCGATTAAAACTAAAGTGAGAAAAATAAGAAAGATCTCTGTTTTTTTTATGGTTTTTAGTCGATTTGTTAACCATTTAATTACATGAATAAATAAGTTTTTAATTTGAACTTTATAAAACCGATAAGTGAAATACCCAACTAACAATACCCCGAAAATAATAATAAAAATAATGAAATATTTACTTGCTGAATGATGGAAGGCCTCCCAGCGAGGTCCCAATACTTTTCCTAGAGTTATAAAACAAAATCCCCATAAAAATGAACCTATATAAGCTGGAATAATAAATTTTCGAAACGGCATTCTAGAAATCCCTGAAATGTAACCACTGAAATGCCTAATTCCTGGAATGAAATAAGCAAAGACCAATAATTTTCTGCCTGAACGCTCAAACCAAGCGGAGGTTTTTTTATATCTTTCCGGCCCCATATGGATATACCTTCCATATTTCTCAATTAGTTTATACCCACCTGCCCTACCAATCCAATAGGTTGCAGTTATTCCCCCACCTCCTGCAACAAAGACAGTCAGGAGTGCCAAAGGGTAATTCATTGTTCCCTGAAAAACAAAATACCCAGCGTAGCTCATTAAAAATTCACCTGAAATTGGTAGAGCCATGAGTTCTAGAAAAATCCCAATGAATAATATCAGATAACTGTGCTGTTCATATACAGTTATTAAGTATGACATATAAATGCCTCCATTTTTTATTAAAAGAAACTTTAGGGTGAATTTTTTCTTCAACTTTAGATCTGATTACAAATAATGAAATCATTTTCTATGTCAATGAAATCCTAATCTTGTTTTAGGGGATCAAAAAGGTTTATGGATAAAATAAAAAAGCTGTATCCTTTTCTAAAAAGGTTACTAGCTTTTTTACAAAGGATAACGAAATTATAGTTTTTTTACCCTAATTGGACTTACCATTAAGAACGCGAGTATTAAGGTAATCCACGCATTGCTATATAAAAAGAATCCCATGCCAGCCAATGGTAATCCAGCTGCTGGAATAGGCAATCCTTTAAAATACCCAATGGTTGGATTAACACTAAATTTAGCTAATCTTAATGCTCCCATAGTTGGGAAAAGGATAAATGCCAAAGACGTTAAAATTGATGGTGCTGCTATCGAATGAAATAGAATTGCGGGAGCAACTCCGAAACTAATAATATCAGCCAAGGAATCCAATTCCACGCCAAATTCACTGTTCACTTTTAATTTTCTTGCAATCCTTCCATCAAGAAGATCTAAAAAAGCCGAAAAGAAAATAAAAACGGCGGCTACTTGCAAAAAGCCACTCATCATATAAGTAATTGAGAGTACACCGCACAATAAATTTCCAATCGTAAATAAATTGGGTACAGCTTTAACTATCTGATTGAACAAGGAAGTCCCCCCTGACGTCGAACAATCTCCGCATTTATGTAGCATTTTCTTTATATTCTTCCGCTATTCATAAATATTAGAGGAAAAACTATCCTGGTAAATACAGAAGCCAGCAAGTAACACACTTGCCTTAAGATTCGTAATAAAAAACAAGTTGAATTTTTTAACGGTTTCTGGAATTTTATTCTTTTAAAGAAGCGACTTTTATGAAATACCCCTTCATTATCGATTTCTTCTCTTCCATAAAAAATAACTTAATATTGAAAGGACCAATAAACTTATAATTAAATAAATCCTGTATGTTGACAAATATTTTTCAACATTGGTCCAATTTTCCCCTAATATTCTTCCTAGAGTGATAAAAGTAAAACACCAAATTAATGCACCAGTATAGGCGTAAATAACAAATTTTCTAAATGGGAAGCGATTGACAGCTGCTATATACGCTGTAAGGTGCCGAACCCCAGGAATAAAATAACCAAAAAATAAAAAATAGGGTCCGAATTTCCTGAATAATTTCTTGGTTGCATTAATTTTTTGTTCGGTAATGTGAATTTTTGGTCCAAACTTTTCTAACAAAGGCAACCCAAATTTATTACCAATGAAGTAGCTAAGCGAAATCCCCCCTGTTGCTCCTACAAAGGCACTTACTATCGAAATTAAGTAAGATAATTTACCCTGATACACAGTGTAACCAATATATGTAAGAAGCACCTCGTCGGGTATAGGAAGCCCTACAATACCTCCGATTAAAGCAAATATTATTCCGAAGTACCCATAATGTTCTAGAAGGTAAGTAATATGATTTTCCACTTTTTTCACTCCACCTTTTAGGTGATTTCAAACAATCATTTCTGATCATTTATAATCAGCAGTATTTAAATAATAAAAAAGAAGAAGAAACTTTTAAAGAAATATATGCAAAATGTATGTTTAAGCTATTTTATGTTTTGGTTAAATGAACGAAAAAATTCATTTTAGTTTTCATAAAGTTTTTAACAAAAATAAAGAAGTCGCTAATCAAATAAAGGATTTGGTTTAGAAGTACAAAAAAAGTGACAGAAGTTTTGAAGAGGGTTGGAATAACAATGGCTAATCTTTCTATATTGAAAAATGGAAAGGCAGACGCTATTAGATGTTCGACTTTAAAGGCAATATGTAAGGGGTTGGACTGTCAATCTGGAAGATATCCTAAAATACAGAAGTGAAGTATGAGTAAATCCTAAGTCCCAATGAAGACCACAATTAGTGGTATATTCTATTTAAAAATCTACAATAATGTTTAACAAAGCCTATTCAAAAGAATACTCCATATATAAATAAAGAGTATTGATATAAAAAAACCAGTCCGGTTCAACAGACTGGTCTTCTGTATAGTGAAACACCACATTTTTAAAATTTCTAAATTGGGGATTGGTAATCATCAAAAGCCATGGCGACTATTGCACCCGTTCATTGAGAAAATAACTTTATTCAAGAATCGCACCCTTTAAATGAACTGTTAATATTATTTTGTCGCCCGCTTTTTATGTTAGATAAATATCGCTTTTTTTTGGCCCCTACTTCAACTTTCCTGATAGGTAATAATGAAAAATTGGAGTGCAAATAATACTGGTCCATCTTTTAATAAACGGTTAAACTTTGCTTCAAATCGACATTAACCCCCAAATTTATAAAGTAAATTTCCCTCCATGATAACAATAGTAAGTTTCAGCTTTAAGATTTATAACCTTTCTCAAAGATTGTTGGGCTTTCTCGACATTTAAACAAAAGTTTTGATTAGCAATGATCAATTCTTGACCTTCATTAACAGCTGCATCTCCTGTAATTACACTTTTTAAACTTGGAAAATACAATGAAATATGCCCTGATGTATGCCCTGGTGTTGCTACTACTCTACAATTATTATCTAAAATCATATCACCATCATTTACCTTTTCATCAATCGAAACATGCTTCAAATTCTTTAATTGCTGTATAAACCATTTACCAAATTCGATTTCTTTATTTGGCATGTTTTCTAGCATTTCTTCGGCTTGAACCAATCTCTCTGACTTCATTTCACCACTAATGTATTTTGATTCACTTTCACTAGCTATAATGTTAATCCAAGGATACTTTTCTTTGAAATCATATAGGGAGCCTATATGATCACCATCATAGTGAGTAATGATTATATTCTTTAAATTCTTCACTTCATATCCATTTTTTAAAATTTCATTTTCAATTAAAGGTAAGGAATTTGAATACCCTGTATCGACCAAAGTCAGTTCATTATTCAATATAATTAAGTTAGGATAAATGTGATTTTGTTGTTTATTAAATTCAAATTCGATTGGTAGCTCTATTATCTTCATTTTTCTTCCTCCATACTGCATGTGTATAGAATTATTCCATGGTTTATTATACATGATATGGAAAAGAGGGCAAAAAAAAAGCCCAATTTTTAAACAAGCATTATGTTTTTTTAACGACTTTATTATTTATCACACAACTTTAGTATCCGTGAACATTACATGGTAGTTTATTAGTTTTATTGTTTAATTTTATTTATACTCCAGTTGTTGATAATTGGAACTACTTGCTTTTTGCTATCGATAAAATCGTAATGGTGCTTATAATGCAAAGTGTGCCAAGCCACTCGGCAAAACCGAATGTTACATTCAGCCAGATAACGGATATAAAGGTTGCGGATAATGGCTCAACCGAAGCAAATAAACTTACCTCCGAAGCTGTGATGTATTTCGTACTTTCCAAATAAAAATAAAAGGCAATGATCGTACCGAAAATGATGATGAACAAAACCGCTGAAAAAGAAGGTAAAGTCCAATTGCCTTCAAATGCCCAAGGAGGATGGACCATACTAAAACAAATGCCTCCAATCAACATGCCCCATCCCACAACAATCATTGAACCCCATCTTGAAAGGAGTTCATAAGGTTGCAAAGTATAAAAAGCCAATGCAAAGGCTGATGTTACTCCCCAAAATACTGCCCACCCGGATATGGAAAGTGTACGTATGCTTCCCCCCGTTACAAGCAAAAAAGTGCCTAAAATCGCTATGATCACAGCTACACTCACAGTAATGGTCGGAAAACGTTTGGAATGAATGGCTAAATAACAAGTGATCAGGGCCGGCGCTAAGTATTGAAGGACAGTGGCAGTGGCTGCGTTGCCATGTTCAATTGCTGCAAAATATGTGTATTGAACAGCGAGCATTCCCAGAATGGCAAAAAGGATAATTTGAAGCGCATCTTTTTTAGTTTTCCAAATGCCAAAAACCTGTTTTCTTTCATTTTTAAAAGCAATCCCCAATAAGATTACGCCTGAAAGCAATAAGCGTACCACCGTGAGCCACTCAGGACTGAAACCTTGCCGTTGAAATAGATATTGGGCTGCCGTTCCTGATACTCCCCATAATGCAGCGCCGGTAAGTACTAGAGCGATCCCTTTATTTCTTGAAGGTGATACATCGACTAAAGTATCATTACTCATTTTTTTCTTCCCCACCTTTTACACGATCCATATGGGCTTGAATCCTAAAATAACTTTCTTTCCAATTCTTTTCTATCATTTCAAGGGCCATCGAGAGATTTCTTTGTCTTAATGCCTGTATGATCCGATCATGCTCATTACCGGAAAGATGTACACCAATTACCTGATTGAAATAATACAGTTCTATTCGTATAAGTTTTTGTTTTAGTCCAGATAGAATCCGCTTCAATTCATCATTCACTGGAAGATTGATGTAAATGGAGTGAAAGTCATTATCCTTCTGGACGGCAGCTAATTGATTTCCTTCGACAATTGCTTTTTTCACTTCCTGATTGATGACTTCCATCTCATTTAAGTGTTTTTCTTCTAAGATATCAAAAGCCTGTTCCATAGCTAACTTTTCCAGTGTCCAAACAATAGAATATATATTTAATACTCCATCGAACCGAATAGGGGAAACAATAGTTGAACGGCTCGGCTTGGTCTCCACAAACCCCTCATCCTCGAGCCTTAATAGTGCTTCTCTTATAGGAGTACGGCTTACTCCTAATTGTTCGGCTAATTCTTTGTCACGTAATTGTTGACCTGGCGTAAGTGTTCCCTGGACAATCCAATTCCGCAAGATTATGTAGGCTTCTTCACGTACAGAAGTACGTTTAATTTTTTGAGTTGAATCTGAATGTACCAACGGCTATTTCCTCCTCAAAATACCAATATGTAGTATGCAATATATCACATATTGCATGCCGTTGGAATGAATTTTAGAAATTTACCTATGTTCAGTTTTTAAATGATTGTCTAAATGGGTCCTTAGATAAAACATACACAAAGCTTAGTTCGCATGAAAAAGTGACCCCATCCAAAGAAACGCCATTCCTTTTCTTTGGATGTTATCCCGCTTTTCCCATCAATCGCTGAAAAATCGCTGAAACCTTGTGCTCTACAACGATTCCCTGTATAAACTAAACTTTTCGTTTATAGTGGTAGATGGAATGAATGGCTCTTAATTTGTTTTGTTTCCAAAGGATTAGAACCTATCTGAAATAAGTCCTGCGTCATTTGTGATACCATCTTTTTTCAAAAGCCAAAACGTGGCTGGCATTGTTTTCCTGGGTCCTTCATAATTTTAAAACTTTCCACCAATTGGATCAATGAATGTTCAAACTCCCTTCAAATTAATTGAATATTATTAAAAAAATGTTTTGTAAATCTCCTGGTGCTGATTGCATTCATTACATGAATATTCTATTTCTAATGCATCTTCCCTTACTGTGTGCACTGTCTCCTTTTTACATGTTTCACAAAATCTCTTTTCGGATATTTCTTTCATTTATCAATCACTCTCCGAATTTCTTTGTTTTTTTTGGGGGCATGTTCAGTATATTTTGCGAATATTAACAAAAAAATACCTTTTTTCCTGAAGATCCCCAAAAAGAGAAAAAAACAATGATACTGGATTACTCAAAATTCCTTAGGATTCCAATACATCAAAGCTGCATGAAACGGATATTCGTATTCAAAAACTCCTTCTTTTTCCACAACATATTTATTAAGGATTGTTTTTACTTCATCATAGGAAAATTGTTCATCGAGAATTTTTGTCGTATTATCACGAATCATTTCTTCATATGTAGAATAGATTTTTTTACTTTTCAATTTCACGATCTTGCAGTCCGCCAGTATTCCTAGTTGATACAATACATTCAAGATGTGTATGTAATCCCGTTTTCTTAAATTGATTGTATATCCTCGTTTCTCCAATTCCATATAATGAGGTTTTTCTGGTCCTGTCGTCATACCGACTATCACTAAACGGGTTGCTGACTCATTCATTTTTAATAAGGTGTGACCGATATCGATCATACGGTAATAACAATTAAAACCAAATACTACATCATATTTATCCCTTTTCGTCTCACTTTCCCACTTATCATGAATCAAATCCATGTTCTCGGTACCTTTTTCATTCGCCAGAGATGCCAAAAAACTGATAATGCTTTTAGAACTATCAATACAAGTTAGCTTCCTGACCTCTTTTGCAATATCAAAGGTGTAATTGCCCCAGCCAGGACCGATTTCCAATACATGGTCTTCGCGATTTAATAATGGCAGTAACTCTTGGTGCACTTGTTTAGTATAAGGGTCCGCTTTATGTTGTTTTTTCCTTTCAACCATGGATGACCAAAAAGCTTCTTCTGCTGCATCATCTTTTAGTCGATTCGGGACTTTACCATAATGATTTACCATGGATTGTCTCCAAAGTTCAATATAATCAATATTATTAGTCTTCATCTGTTCTCTCCTCAAATTATATAATTTATGTATAATAATTTTCTTAAACCATTCTACCCCATAGTTGCAAAAGAAAAAGAGCTGCAAATCAGCTCCTGATAATGCACATAGCCTTTTTCTATTATTATCTCTCAACATATTAGCATTGGTCATACTTAACTTCTCGTAGCGTTAATGTGAAAGACTCACTACTTTATTTCTCTATTTTATAGGTACTTATTTTAATAATACAATAACATTATTCATAAAGTATTGTTACGTTCGAAAAGGGGAATGCTGATGTTTCATCCGCTTCTCCCCCTCTCTATATTATATAAAAGGTTTACACGTTTTTAAAATGCTGTTTTATATAAGAATTCACTTTATCAGGCACTTCGATTTGGATAAAATGCCCGGCATTTTGAATAATGTGAACCTGTGCATGTGGGAGACCTTCTTTCTGGAGCTTGTAGGCAAATTCAAACGGTATATAAGGATCCATCTCTCCCCAAATTATTGTGACGGGTATTTTGATCTGATTTAGTTTTTGATTGTACGATTTTACCTTTTCTATATTTCCTGAACGGTATAGATCTAAGATGACTTTACAAGATTCGGGTGTTCTAAAGACATGAAAGAAATCTTCCAGAATTTCGTCAACTATGTTCGGAATCGTTTTCTTCAATTCAGTTTGAGCTTGGGGATCATCTGACATGCGCTTCATTATTTTCTCTCCGACATTTGGTGTTCTCCAAATCTGAGCAAGTGAGTGCCACTTATAATCTACTGATATGGTTGTATTTGAAACAAAGAGACTTAGTATTCTCTCTGGATGATCACATGCCCATTTCAGTCCAATAAGTCCGCCCCAGTCATGTACAATAAGGTGGAATTTATCTAGATTAAGTTCCCTTGTAAAATCCGATACAAACTGTTCATATCTTTCCCATGTTGAGGATTCATCAAACTGTTCACTTTGGCCGAATCCTGGGAGATCAGGTGCAATGGTTCTAAACCCACAAGACACAATGCATGGAATCATTTCCTTCCACAAAAGGCTGGACTCAGGTACCCCGTGCAATAAAAGAACTGGGGGATCATTAACATTGCCTTTCTCGATATAAGATACGATCTTTCCATTTATTATCATTTTTTTCTTTTCCACTTTTATCTACCTCCTGAATAAAGTATTTTGAAACCTTTTTGCATTCAGCCAGGTCATAGTTCCTGGCTTGAAAGGGGATTTCTTCGGGAATAGACGATTGATAAAATAAAACTAATAGAGAGTTTATATGGAATTACTATCAAATTCCCTCTCTCATTTCTATGTTAGTTTGCTATTTAATGCTTGTGTTTTTAGGTTTTTATCCAAAGTTTATTCAAAATGGATTTATCGTGGATATGGACTCCTTCAATTCTTTGTCCGAAATTTATTTGCTTCCATCTCTATCCTATATAACATCAAAAAGCACAACAAAAAAAGGTAAAGCTATAAAAAGGCCTCACCTCTGAAATGATAAAAACCTTTATTACTCTAAAGGTATCAAAGTTGTTAGACATCTGTGGACTTTTGCTGAGTGAAGAAAAATATGAAGATAATAATGGGAATGGCTATTAGAAAGGCATTGTTTCTCGAACTTTTAATTGTAGGAATATCTGTTAATGACATTTTTACTCATTCCCTTTTAATGTAGTTAATAATTCTGATGGAACATTATAATGCTTCTTTACAATCGTATTAAAAAAATTATAATCTTCAATTGGCAAGGCCGGGACAACTTCAGGGTAACCAAAAATAGGACCGGAAACATTAATTGAAAAATCACCAGACGAAATAAATATTCCTGTCACATGTATGGCATCATTGATTAATAATATAGCTATAATGATGTCCAATATATCGATAAAAAGATTTCCCACTTGCGAGTGGTCCCTCCCTTCGATACGATGGCCCCCAAAAAGAGGCCCACCTAAAGAGAGACCAAACCTTCCTGACCTTACAAAAACGCCAATGATTGTAATTTGTCCAGTTAATAATAGGATGGCTGTTGTAATTTCGAGATTACGCTGAAAGGAGTGAATTACTTTTTTTTCTGAATTAACTACACAGGTTTCAATCAATATCACCACTCCCCATGTAGGCATTTTATTCATATAAACGGGCAAATGTCACTGATTTGTTTGATTTTTTTTATTTACATTTTCTATTACTGAATATATTGCTTTTTCAATTTCTTTATATCCGGTACATCGACAAATATTCGAAGAAAGCCATGTTTCAATCTTTTCAGGACTTGGGTTCCTGTCATTAAGGAGTAAAGCCTGGCAAATCATTATAAATCCTGATGTACAATACCCACATTGAAAAGCAAAATGTTCCACAAATGCTCTTTGAATCGGGGTATTCTTGAGGCCCTCTATTGTAAGGATTTCTGAATCAATTGCTTCAATGGCTAACATTAAACAGGATTTCATTGGCTGTTTATTCATTATCACCGTACAAGCGCCGCAATCTCCATTTAAACATCCAGGTTTAGCTCCCGTAAGTCCAATTTTATCTCGGAGAACATCTAGCAATATATCCGATGCCAATATATCCCTCTCATACCGTTCTTCATTTATTTCTAATTGAATGGTAACTTTACGATCCGCCGAATGGCTATTCATGTTCCTCACCACCTATATATGACAAAATGTATGAAAGGGTATTTTCTAAAACAAATAATCTATATTCATTGGATCCTTCTATATCGTTTAAAACTGGAGTTGGTAAAAACTCAAAGGAGCTTAAAATTCGATCTTTAAAAGATAAACTCTTATCATTTAGTTTGTTTTCCATTTGAATTGACCGGAAAGGATATGGACAAACCCCGCTGAATGCAAATCGAATAAATCCTTCTTTTTTTAATGAGGCAACTGTTAAAAGCGGATATCCCGTTTTCCATTGCTGCCTCTTCTTTACACTAATGTGTTTAGCTTTCAGATATTCTTTTTCTGTTACAATTTGTACGAGAAATTCCCCTTCGTCAAGTCGTAGCTCTTTATGGAAAACTTCATTAATAAATTCTTTCCTCGTTCCTTTTGGTCCTGCAATAATGACAGTACTATCTGATAATAAAAATGGAAGAACTGACTCTCTATAAAAAATTTGACCACATATGTTTCCACCTATAGTGATTTTATTTCTTGATGTATAATCAGCAACTTCTTTTGAAGTATTCGATAATAGCGGAAATAGCTTATTTTCTTCGATTGCACGTAAACTCAATGTTGAGCCAATGATCAGTTCTTGGTCTTGAAACCCGAATGCATTGCATTCGGGAATCCCTTTTAAATCAATAATCGCATCGGTGTATATAAAATTTAAACGTCCTAATGTTAAAATTTCAGTCCCTCCACCATAATACATAGGTTTTTTTTCTTGTAATTTTAATAGTTGATAAAGTTCAATCGCTTCTTTTATCGATTGAGGTTTATAATAATCAAAATTATAAGGTAACATTAATCTCTTCTCCCTCTCTTCCCCCTCCAAATGAGTTCAGGAAGTAATGGCAACTGGTTCAAAGGGATCCCCGCAGCCAAAGATAAACTGTTACCTAAAGCAGCTGGCATACCAAGAAGCCCATGTTCTCCAAGGCCCCTTGCGCCATATGGGGCATCTAAATGTGGTGTCTCTACAAATTCACAAATATATTCAGGGTTTTCTCCATATCTTAACGGTCTATAGGTTCTGAGTTGAGGGTTTAATACTCTGCCAAGGTGATCGAAATAGAATGTTTCACGCCCCCCAAATGCTATGCCCATGCTCATTGCACCCATTATTTGTCCTTCGGCAGTTTTTTGATTCAGAACCTTTCCTGCATCAATGACAGATATTGCCCTTACTATCTTGTAAGTATATTCATTTATGTCATACTCTACTTCTACCCCTTGTGCGCCAACAGTCCATTCAGGACCTGGTCTGCCAGCACCTGTATCGGGATCTAAATTTGTTATATGTGGAATGGTATATTGCCCTCTACCGATGATTTGTCCTCCAATCGTGCTTCCGTCAGGATATGTATACCCATACACTAGCCGTTTGAAAGGAATTTCTATATTCGGTTCCCCTCTCATAAAGACCCTTTCCTTGCCAAGGACGATGTCTTCAATTGGAGCTCGTAATACACAAGAAGCAAGTTTCTTTATTTGCAAAAGAGCATCTTCCGCAGCTTGAATCGCAGCCCTTCCTGCCATTAATGTTCCACGGCTTGCTACCGTTTTCCAATGTTCTGGAGTATTTTGTGTATTTACCTTCATCTGAACGTTTACACGATCAATTGAGACCTTTAATTTATCTGATACAATCTGTGCTAATATCGTTTTCGTTCCTGTACCGATTTCTACTACTCCTGAAATAAGGTTTACACTGCCATCAGGGTTAAAGGTTAATATGACACCAGATCCAGCGTTGGTATCGATCGTTGAAGTTTTCCAAATACAAGCGATCCCTTTTGCCCTTATTATCTTGTCGTTTATTTTTACTAACTGGCCCTCTTCCCAATTCATTTTTTTCTTAAGCACCTGTATGCATTTAGGAAGATTACCTACCGTGCTCGAATTCAATTTAACTTGTGTTGGGGTGGAGTTCCCTGGGAGTATCGCATTCATTTCACGAAGTTCAAGTGGATCCATTCCAAGCTTTTTTGAAAGAGAATCCATGGCCCGCTCAAAAGCAAACAGAACTTCTGAATGGGCAAAACCTCGATAAGGCGAGGCATATGGATGATTTGTATACATACAGAGAGAGTCGCACCAAATATTTTCTATATTGTAAGGTCCGGTACAATCTACAGCTCCAGCACGGCTTAGATCTGTAGCTTTGTCGGCATATGCTCCCCCATCCCATAAATACGTCATCTCTGCGATCTTTAGCAAACCAGATTTTGTACAACCTAATTTTATTGTAGCATCTAATCCAATATGACAAGGTGATGTCAAAATATCCTCTTCACGACTATTTTCAACTTTTACTAGCCTGCCATTAACGGCCTTTGACGCGATATAAGCTAATAGTTCAAGTTGGACCGAGGCTTTACCACCGAATGCCCCTCCAACAAGTGGAGTGTTTACTATGACGTTTCCAATTTCAACATCAAAGTAATCACTTATCAAACGCTTGATCATGAAGGGAGCTTGAGAAGAAGAAGTGATAATGACCTTATCATCTGAGTGAATTTCCGCTAAAGAACATCTTGTTTCCATGGCTACATGGTCGGAGGGCGAAAAAGAAAACTTTTCCTCAATATTGATTTCGCTCTCTTGCCAACCTGTTTTTCTATCACCTTTTCTGATTTTGGTTCGGTTTGCTATATTTGTGCCTGGCTCGGGAAATACCTCGGATATTTTTTTATAGGTATCTAAATCTGGGTGGAGTAGAGGGGAATTGGGATTTAAGGCTTCTGCTGGTGAATTGACAACGGCTAAAGGTTCATAGATAACTTGAATATTGTCAGCTGCAATCTTTGCTTGTTTCATTGTATCAGCAACAACAAGTGCTACTACTTCTCCATGATAGCGGACTTTATCTAGAGCTATGGGGTACCGATCCCTGATTTCTTCTCCCGTTAGTGGTAAATTCCCACCTGTTATGATTGCGCGAACGCCTGGAACTTTTTCAGCTTTGGTTAGATTAATATTTTTAATAAGGGCATGTGCATAAGGACTAATTACCTTTTTAACATGGAGTGTTTTTACTTCTTCGCGGTCTCCTGTGTAAATCGCCTGCCCAGTCACCTTTTCCCAGGCATCTTTTCGAGTTACCCCTTTTCCGATAATATCCATATAGTCTCCTCATTTTCATTATTATTCTTATTTAATTGTTATCTATTTTGTTTTTCCAAAAAAGGTATTCTTTCATATTATCAATATCAACAAACCATTTTTCCTCATAAAAAGGAACAAGTATCCCCTGTTCTTTCTTCGCCATTAGAATCTGTCTTGCTCCTCGGTCTCCTCGTAAAAGGTGAATGTCGGAAAAGAGGTCTTTGTCAATAAGTATGGGAGGTCGTATACAACCATGAAAACTAGAGGCAACAAAGGAGTAATTAGGGTTTCCTTTGTATATTTCGATGAGTTTGTTTATCATATTTGTTGTTATAAAGGGCTGATCAGCAAGTAAAATTATTACGGCGTCCGCATGTATTTTGTTTGCTGATCGTATACCTGTTTGGAGTGAATGGGATTGACCTGCTCCAGGTTCTTTAGTTTCGACCGTAATTATTTTTTCAGAACAAAAACCTGATAAATCCAGGTGGTTTAAATGATTTGAAATTATGATAATATCGTTAATTTCAGATAGAACCGCTTTTTCTAATCCCCATCTTCCCATTTCTTTATTTCCTAATGGCAAGGTTAATTTATTTGTACCCATTCGATAACTATTGCCAGCGGCCAAGTATACCCCAGTTATTTTCATTCCGGATGTTCCTTCATTCTTTTATGCTGAATTAATTCAGCTATAATGCTAACAGCAATCTCGAATGGGCCGTTTGCTCCAATTGATAAACCGATAGGTGAGTGTATATTATTAGGGATTTTCGTGTCAAATAAACTGGCTGTACGTTTTTTGGAACCTAAAATGCCTATATAGGATAATGACTGATTCATCATTAGTGAAAGTATTTCTTTATCTCTCTGAAAGTTATGAGTCATGATGATAACATAATCATCTTTTTTAAAAGATAATTGTTCCATAATTTCAGTTGGGAATCCTACAATATGGCTAACTGCGTCGGGTATATTATTTTCGTTACAAAGCTCGGACCTCCAATCGCAAACAGTAACTAAAAACCCTATTGAGGTAGCCATTGTGACAACTGGATATACATCACATCCAGCTCCAAAAATGATTAAACGAGGTTTAGGTATAATCTTTTGCATATAAATAAAGCTAACATCTTTATCTTTGGGGGCATTGTGATTCTCATCCTCTGGTCGGAAAGAATACCCCAATACGTTCCAATCATCATCTAGCTCAATTTGATGAACGATTACCTTAGCTTCTTTAATGGAAGCCAAGACATATGAAAGATGTTCTTTTAATTTATGGTCCACATACTCCAGTAATATATAAATAGTTCCGTTACAACCTGTTCCAATACCCCATTCTAGATCTTCATCACTTTCCATGTGATATACAAAGGTCTCTGTATTTTTCCTTTCGAACACTCTGCAAGAATGAAGAATAAGGTCTTCCTCGATACACCCAACACTAATTATGCCTAGAGATGAACCATCTTTTTTTATAAGCATGGAGGTACCTTCACGTAAGTATGCTGAACCTTCCACATGAATGATGGTAGCCAATACACACTCCATGGAGGTCGATTGAACCTCTTCAAGGATCGTATACATTTGATTCAATTGTCTTCCTCCTGGTCTCCAATGAGTTCATTCATTCTATTAATAACATTATGTTGATTTATAAAAAAAATGTGTTTATATAGGGAATAAATAGAATAGAATTATTCTAGCGCGGGCTGAGCACATGGGAAATGTGGTTTTTCCTGATTTATGCTTTAAAGACTCACAGTCATTTAATCTTTGTATGTAGAGAGTGTATCATTCAATGTTTAAATTAAAGGGGAGGATATAAGTGTATACCTATTTTATTGGTAAACAAAAAGGAGCAAAGATTTTGCTCCTTCATCCAATCTTATTTGTTTTCCTTTTGAATAAATTTTATCTTTTCGATAAAGCAGACCAGGTATTTTCAAGCCACTTATCAAAGTCTGCCCCTTTTTCACCCTCATAGGTGTCATATATATCCATTCTCATTTTCTGAAGTTTCTCTTTGAATTCAGCATATGAGTGATTTTCTGGTAAACTCTTCTTGATCCTAACTAAGATTTTGGTTAATCCTTTAACCAATTCGCCCTTTTTCCTTGGTGGCAATTGAACATCTTCGCCTAATCTTTTCAGTTGACGGTATGCGGACTCTTGAACTTTATATACAGAATCACTATTCATGATATGTTTGAGAATATCGATTACTTGATTATTTTTTGACTGACCTAACTCTTCGATCGCATCTAAACGTTCTCTCCAATTAGATTTGCGATTGGCAGATTTTTTTAATTCCTCATAGTTGGCAGGTAACTCGATACCTTTTATTTCTTTGTTATTCAAATGAATCATTTCTCCTTCTGTCTTTATGTAAATATCGGATATAGTAAAATGTAAATCCGATACTACAATAATCCATTACCAAGAATGGTTTATTACTTTACTTATTATACTCTTTTCCATATCTTAATATAGTTAAATTTCTTACCGGTCTGCTGTATTTTCAATTTAATGAACATAAATCGCTATTTTCATCCGCAGATATCCTCTGTATCATTGATCTACAAAGATATTTTCGCCTTCATCTTTAATGGAGAAAAATTAAAACATCAGTAATTCCCAATGAATCAGGAAATACTGACGTTTAATATTCTATAAAGTTTCAGTTTCTCTTTGGTCAATCCAAGCCGCAAGCCTTGGCAAGTATTTCAACAAGATGCATACTTTTGATTTGGTTTGCTGCTCCCTCCCTTTGAATGCCAATGCTCATTTGCATTTGGCAGCCAGGGTTAACGGTCACTACTGCAGTGGCTTTTGTATCTTTTAGGTTCTTCATTTTTTCATCCAGTATCTTCATGGATTCATTAAAGTGAAGAAGATTGTAAATGCCTCCAGATGCACAGCAACGGTCAAACCCTTCCATTTCCACATAGGAAACACCTGGTATGGATTGCAATAATAAACGAGGTTCCTTTTGGACCTTTTGAACATTGCGTAAATGACATGAATCTTGATAGGAAACGATGCCTTGCCATTCTTCAGTAAAGGGAAGTGGCCCCAATTGATGAAGAATTTGACTGATATCTTTTGATTTTTCCGAGAATGCCCTTGCCGCCCCAGCCCATTCGTGATCATCAGCCAATAGGTGTCCATATTCAAGAAGCGAAGCACCGCAGCCTCCTGCGTTATTTACAATTACATCAGCATCTGATTGCATGAAGGCTTGGATATTCCTCTTCGCCAATGCTTTTGCTTGTTTTATTTCGCCTTGATGGGAATGCAGTGCACCGCAGCAATTCTGATTTTCAGGGAGAATGACCTCACAGCCCACAATGGTGAGCAGCTCGATGGAAAGACGGTTGATTCGAGACATCATGGATTCCATGATGCACCCAGCAAAAAATGCCACTCTTAATTTCGTTTCCCCTTTTGCCGGTATTATCGTTCCTGTCCGGATTCGTTTGGAGGACGACTCGATAGGAGAAAGTGCTTGTTCTAAATGTGCAAGGGCAGGGGAAACCTTTTGCAGTACATTCGATGAACGGATAAGTTTGGATAGCCCCGTTTTTTGATAGAGGTGGACTGCACTCCCAATCCTATTCATTCGTTTTGGATATGGAAAAAGATGAACCAATGCCAGTTTTTTGATTTTCGTCATTTTATTTTTTTGGTTCGCTGATGGAGAGGCTTCAATCGCTTCTTTTGCCGCTTCCAGTATATGTCCGTATGGCACACCGACTGGACATGCGGTTTCACAAGCACGACAGCCCAAGCAAAGGTCGATCGGTTCAGCTAAATCTTTGTGGAAATCTATTTTCCCTTCGGCTGCCAGTTTCACTAGATTGATTCGGCCGCGTGGAGAAGCGGACTCTACACCCATTGATTCATATGTAGGACATGCTGGTAAACAATAACCGCATTTTACGCATTGGTTTGTCCAATCATAGGCATCTGAATATAAATTTTGGACCGCTTCATTTGTCTCGTTGGATTTAACAGGTAGATTCATGTAACCAACACGACCCTTGTCTGGCCCTTATCAGGAAAAACCTTTCCTGGATTCATGATATTATTGGGATCCCATGCTTTTTTAATTTTTTTCATCATATTCACCCCTGTTATACCTAATTCCATTTCCATATATGGTGACTTTAATGTACCGATTCCATGTTCTCCGGAAAGAGTTCCTCCTAGTTCTATTGCCGCTTCAAAAATTTCACTGACTGCAAGCTCCACTTTTTTCATTTCCGTAATATTTCGTTTATCAGTAATGATGTTCGGATGTAAATTGCCATCGCCGGCATGACCAAATACAACCAAGTTCAATCCGTATTTTTCCCGGATTTGGTTTAATCTCTCCATCATCGCCGGAATTTGACTGCGCGGAACAGTTGCGTCTTCAGAAATCTTTGTAGGTCCCATTTGTGTAATGGCAGGGGAAACCGATTTACGCGCACTCCAAATCGTTTGGCGTTCTTCCTCTGTCTCCGCAATCTTGACGTAGGAAGCACCCTCAGCCCGGCATAAATTGGCGCACTTATTGATTTCCTCCTCAATCGCCAAAGGGTGCCCATCTATTTCAATGATCAGAATGGCCTCTGCTTGAAGAGGCAATCCAGAAGGACGATAACTTTCAACAGCACGGATACACGCGTTATCCATTAACTCCATGGCTGATGGTAGGATTCCTGACGATAAAATGCTGGTAATGGCATGACCGGAGTCGATCAAATGATTGAAGTGGGCGACAAATGTATGTTTTGATTGCGGTTTTGGAATTAAGCGAATGATTGCCTCTGTAACGATGCCCAAGGTACCTTCCGACCCTACGATCAATCGTGTCAAATCATACCCTGTTACATTCTTTACAGTCTTTCCGCCAGTGCGGATGATTTCTCCCGTAGGTGTGACCACCTCCAGGCCTATCACATATTCTTTTGTCGTTCCGTATTTCAATCCCTTTGGCCCGCTAGAGTTTTCCAATAGATTTCCGCCAATTGTGGCAACATTGGAACTGCTTGGATCAGGCGGATAGAACAAGCCGGCTTCTTCAGCCTTTTTATGGATATTTGCCGTGATCACACCTGGAGAGACAATGGCAAGCATATTTTCCCGATCAATGATCAATTTATCCCGTAAAAGGGTCATATCAAGAACCATCCCCCCTTTAACAGGTAAAGGGCCGCCACTTAGCGAAGTTCCGGATCCTCTAGGGTAAACAGGTATTTTGTGAGTATTAGCCAATTTAACCACCTCACTGATTTCCTCCGCGTTTTTTGGCTGTATAACGATTTCAGGTAAATATTCCCCAAAAGAAGCGTCATAGCTATAACAACACCTTTCTGCCAAATCAAGGTACATTCTATCACTTGGAATTACCTGACTAAGATCGTCCAGGGCTTCTTTCTCCATAATTCTCACTTCCTTTCTTTGATGTAATATAATGGAATCCTATTATCCTGCTAGATATAATGAAATAAAAAAGGAGGGTTTTTATTGAAAATAGCACTTATTCACGCAACCACCACTGCACTAAAACCAATTGAAATGGCATTTCAGACAGTTGCTCCGAACATTGAACTCCTTCATTTCATGGACACGGGCCTTCTCGCCTTGATGGAAAAGAGCGGCAAGTTAACTCCGGAAATCATCCGCCGCTTTTCATCATTAGTGAGTTTAGCCCATGATTCTGGCGTTTCATGCATCCAACTTACTTGCTCTGCTTTTAATGACATCACTTCAATTTTACAACCTCTTTATTCTGTAAAGTTATTTCGTTCAGATGAGGCCATGCTTGATGAAGCACTTCGATATACTAGCATCGGCCTGGTTTCAACCGTAAAAGAAACGCCCGTCGCCCTTCAAAATTATTTATTGAATAAGAATCCGGACTGTTTGATCGAATCATTGGTAGATCCAGGGGTCATCCATTTATTATCTCAAGGAAAAAGAAAGGAACATGACGATCGAATAAAAAAGATGGTGGAACAATTGGATGGAAAGACAGAAGTGATTTTGCTTTCACAATATAGTATGGAGCATGTCGCAAAGCAAGTTAACCCTTCTGTCCCTATCCTAACGGCACCACTTTTGGCTGCTAAAAGGTGCTTGGATCATTTGAATGGAACGTTTAGCTGATTTTTTTCTGGATAAAATCCGAACTTGGTCAGCAGGATCGATTGTCACATCACTAAAATCCTTATTAACCGTTTGTATGATGGGAACCACCAAAAACTTTTCCAACACCCTGAATTTTTTCAAGTATGACGATTAGAAGGACTGATATGAAAATAACCACGCTTGACACGGATGCAACGATTGGATTGTAGGCATCCTGCATTTGCGAGAAAATCTCGATCGGCAGCGTTCTCATCTCAGGTGATACCATAAAGAGCGAGACCGTTACATTATCAAATGATGTCAAAAATGCGAATAATCCCCCTGAGATGGCCGCGGATCCAATTAGCGGCAGTGTCACTTTCATGAATACTGTTAGTGGATTCGCTCCAAGTATGGCCGCGGCCCGTTCGAGATTATAATCAAATCCACTTAAACCGGTTAATACGAGCCGCATAACATATGGTATGCAAATGACGATATGGGCAATTAAAAATCCTGTAGATGTACCGGCAAGCATCATTGGTGTAAAGTACATTAACAGTGCAATCCCTAAGACTAATTGCGGCACACTTAATGGAGAAGTTAAAAGGGCCGTAATATACGATTTTCCTGGTATATCATACTTTGCGATGCCAAGGGCTCCCAAAGTTCCGAATATGACGGAGAAAAGGGCAGCTAATGCTGCGAACTTCGCACTATTCAAAAATGCTTCCAAAAATTCAGGTCGCTCCAAGATCTTGGCATACCATTTCAGCGAGAAGCCTTCAGCCGGAAAACTTGGATAATTGGCACTTGTAAAAGAAGCGGGAATAACGACAATGAGCGGTATCAAGATATAGATAATGGCCAACACGGCTACGGCAATCCGAAGGCCTCCAAACGTTTTCATCATCGGAATACCTCCTTGAATTTCCCTTTTTCAAACGCTCTGGTAAAGACAGCTACTGATATGACAGTGGTTGCTAATAGAATATAAGAAAGAGCAGATCCGAATGTCCAATGTAGCAAATTATTTATTTGATCATAGATGACAACAGGCATCACGGGCACATTGGCTCCCCCCATTAATGCAGGCGTAACATAAGCACTCATTGACAAACTGAATACGAGAATGCAGCCAGATACGATACCAGGAATACTTAACGGCAATGTAATGGAAAAGAACCTTCTGAATGGGCTTGCCCCAAGTATCGCTCCTGCCTTATCCAGAGAAGGATCAATATTATAAAGACTTGCAACTATGGATAAGATCATGAAAGGAAGATAAGCATTGGAAAGGCCAATCACAACTCCGATTTCCGAAAACAATAGTTTCAATGGTGCATCTATTATGCCAAGGGCCATCAAGGTTTGATTAATCGTTCCGTTAGGCAATAGCAAGAGGTACCAGCCAAAATTACGGACGACTATACTTACCAAAAGCGGTGATACGATCAAGAGCGTGATATACCCTCTGGTCCGCGGCGAGCTTTTGGCCATCGTCAAAGCTACAGGATATCCAAGAAATAAAGCAACCAGGACCGAATATAAACTGATTTTGACAGTCAGCCATAAAGAAGATAAATAGTAGCTATCGGAAAAGATTTGTGTATAGTTTTTTAGGCTATATACTGCATCAGCAGCTCCAAGATTATCAGTGGATATGAAGCTTAAATATAAAATGTATAACATCGGTATGACGAAGAAACCAAATATGAATAGCAGAATCGGCGTTAAAAGGAGTAATCCAGGCAGCCAGACTTTCCTTTTCTTGAATTTAGGTTCCTTTTGCGGCTCAATAGGATTCGTTTCCTGTTCTATTTCTTGACTAGCATAACTTCTGATGGGCTCCATCCAATCAACACCTCACTTCCATTTTGCCATGATGAATCGAAAGCAGGAGTCAATACTTGAATACTTTTCCCCTGTAATAGAACATTGATTTCCCATGAGGTACCAAGATAGTTAATTTGGCTAATCCTGGCACGATGGTAATCCAAAGTAGATAAGGAAGTTTCATCAATAGAAAGGATGTGCAGTTTTTCTGGTCTAATATAAATCTTCACCTCATCTCCGGTTTTCAAATCACTATCATTTCCCATGATATTATCTGCGTCGACATGAGTAATATCAGAACCGATCTTGACTGATACTTTCCGCTTGTCCACGGCAGACACTTTCCCTTCAAAACAATTCGATTTTCCGATGAATTGAAAGACGAATTCTGTCTTGGGATGATTGTAAATCTCAGTTGGGGTACTGATTTGTTCAATTTTCCCTGCATTCATGACCACGACTCGATCTGACATGGAAAGAGCTTCTTCTTGATCATGGGTCACAAAAATGGTCGTTACGCCAATTTCCTTTTGTAAACGCTTTATTTCGGCCCTTAGTTCATGGCGCAACTTTGCATCAAGGTTTGAAAGCGGTTCGTCAAGCAAAAGGAGCTCCGGTTCCACTACA
The DNA here is from genome assembly GCF_033141925.1 of Peribacillus sp. CSMR9. Classification (NCBI taxonomy): domain Bacteria; kingdom Bacillati; phylum Bacillota; class Bacilli; order Caryophanales; family Bacillaceae; genus Peribacillus; species Peribacillus sp. CSMR9. The sequence goes on along the minus strand of NZ_JAOPHO010000011.1, from coordinate 60,144 downwards.
AGTGCCCTGGAAATCGCAACACGCTGACGCTGACCTCCTGATAATTCCCTTGGATAACGATTTTCCAATCCTGACATTTTCACTAATTCAAGCGCTTTACTTATCTTCTTTTTTTGCTCAGCTTTACCGACCTTGCGTAATTTCAAGCCAAAACTGAGATTTTCATAGACTGTCATATGAGGAAAAAGCGAATAAGTTTGAAAAACCATTCCTAAATCTCGTTTATAAGGCGGAACCTTCGTAACATTATTGCCCTTAATATGGACTTCACCCCGATCTGCATCAAGGAACCCCGCAATGAGGTTCAAGGTCGTGGATTTTCCGCACCCCGAAGGCCCAAGAAGAGTGAGTAACTCTCCTTGTTTCACCTCCAGATCGATACCATTAAGGACAACATTCGCTCCAAATTGTTTAAAAGCGCCTTTTATCTCTACATCATTTTTATTTGACCCAACCCCCAGAACTGCCTTCAGGTGCTGCCCATTGATTTCCACATCGTTTTTTAATACTTCCATGTAATCAACACGCTCCTTTTTATTTGAGTTTTTTGCCTAATTCAGGAGTAACCTCTTTCGCCCATCTGTCTGACACCTCGGCACGGATTTCGGCAAACTTGGCGAAATCTGGTTTGAATGTTTTATCACTTTCTTTAAGTCCGATTGACTCTTCGAATTTCTCTGGAATTTTCATGCCTTCTACCGTCGGATAAAATCCTTTTTCGGAAATTAATGCTTGCGCTTCTTCACTGATTACATAGTTGATGAATTCAAGGGCTTCTTTGCTATTAGGCGTATTTTTCACTAGACCAGCGCTGAAAGCTTGAAGCGGTACACCTTCTTTAGGCACGGCCATCTTGATGGGAATACCTGAAACGGCTAGTTCACCTATGGAATAACTTCCCATGACCGTTACGTCAGCAGCTCCCTGTTGTATGGCTGGCATCATTTGCGTTGAGTTTTTATAAAATGTATTGGAATACGCTGCAAGATCTTTTGCCTTTTCAAGACCTGGTTCCATGTCTTCCGTACTGCCGCCGTTTGACATCGCCAGTCCATTAAGTGTATTGAAACCCCAGTCATTCGTAATATCTGAAAATGCCGTTTTACCCTCGTAATCAGGTGAGACAAGATCATTCCATGATTCAATTGATTTTAACCCTTTCTTTTTAAAGGTTTCCGTATTATAAGCTGGTGCAATGACTAAACCGAATGCTGGCGCGGCAGCCTTTTCAACCGGAATGAAACGTGGATCCACCGATTTCATATTGGGAACATTGGACTCATCAATTGGTACGATCAGTTCCTTCTCCTTAGCGCGAATTACATCAACCGGTACAAACAGGGCAACATCTATTTGCGGAGCGTTCTTCTGTAATTCCACTTTAGAAAGGATTTCACCAGATAAACCGGAAATGTAATTTACGGTGATTCCCGTTTTTTCTTTGAACTTTGGAGCGATCACATCTCGGATGGCACTTTCGATGACTCCGCCATTCCCTGCTATCGTTATTTTTTTCTCTCCATTTTCACCTGCACCCGTTTGTACCGATTCTCCTGGCTTTTGCGGAGTTGGATTACCACACCCTGCAAGAGCGATCAATGCGATTATCAATAAAAGACTTAATATTTTCTTCATATTCATTACCTCCCATTTTTCATTGATTTTCAATAATTCCTTGTTCGCTAAAATATTTCATGGCTCCTGAATGAAATTCGAGTGGAACTTGTTTGGTTGCTTCCTCTATTGAAATATCAGAAGCGGCCGGATGTGTATGCTGCAGCTCAGGCAGATGTTCATATAGTGTTTTCACCAGATTGTAAGCATGCTGGTCAGACATTTCATCATAGGTTACCAAAACATTTTTAATAGAAATCGTTTGGACACTTTTTTTCATTCCCTTATATGTATCACTAGGAATTTCATTGGTAGTATAAACACCATATTGTTCCTGAAGGTGTTCAATAATATCTTTCGGGATTGGAATGAAGGAGAGTTCCGTTTGCCTGGATATGAAAGCGATTTCATTATTCGGAATTCCCGAAGAAAAGAAAGCGGCATCAATGGTACCATTTTGCAAGGCTTCTGCAGATTGAGAAAAAGATAGATAGGATAAATTCAATTGATCAAGCTGTAAATCCGTTTCTAATAGGATTCGTTCTGCCATAAGCCTTGTACCGCTTCCGGTCGTACCAACACTAATGCGTTTACCAACTAAATCTTCCAAGGAATCAATATCATTTTGTTTCGTTGTAACAATTTGAACATAGTTGGAATATAGGGCCGTTAAAGCTCTTAACTTGGATTTATCCGTTTCAGGCAAATCAAGTACATCTACTGAGGTAAAACCAATTTCTGCGCGATGGCGGCTAACCAATTCAGTATTTTCGATGGAAGCATGGGTTACCTGGGTTCCTGAAACAGCTCCATTATATTTTTCAAACATGTTTGACAATCTTTGTCCTAATGAATAATAAACCCCTGACATATCTCCGGTTGCAATGATTAGGAGCCTATTTTTTAAATCCTGTCCTTCAGAAACTAATTGCCTCTGGATCAAGGTAGCAGGTTTTGAAATTTCCTGCTGCTCATTCATAAAAGAACATCCTGCCATGAAACAAAATAACACAGCGACTTTTATAAAGAGTGCTCCATTTTTCATAGTGGCCCTCCTTTCTTAATGAAAATAGATGCAAGTACTATGCCAAGCCGATTAATTGCTCTAAAACGCAAAGTTTGCCGATTTAGAGCATGATTCACCATCATAAACCGGCATTTTTTGCCGGGTACCCAGAAAAAAATGCCGGTTTAGACTATTAGCCTTTTATTCTTCTTTTGAAATGAGCTTGATTTTATCACGAAGGCTTCTTTCAGAAATCTTTAGGATTTGGGCTGTTTTTTGCCGATGGTTTTTACAATATTGAAGAGTGGCCGTTATGACTTTTTCCTCTATTTCTTTCATGGATATGCCAATCGGGATTCTGAAACTGTTAAAATCATCGTCAATGCCATTCGGCTGGAGAATGAACTTCTGTTCTTGAACATATTGTGGCAAGTCGGTATCTTCCATTCTTTTCGAGTTTGATAGGGCAACAGCATATTCTATAATATTACCAAGCTCACGGACATTCCCTGGGTAATGATAATCCAGCAAAATCCGACGTGCGGTTGCCGAGAAAGCCTTGTCTTCCCGGTTCATATCGGTAGAGTGCTTTTTTATAAAATAATCCATAAGGATGGGTAAATCTTCTTTTCTATCCCTTAACGGCGGCATCGAAATGGGAATGACATTTAACCTGAAATATAAATCCTCCCTAAATTTACCTTCCATTACCATTTGCTCCAGGTTTTTATTGGCTGCACTTATAATACGGACATCCAGGGATATTTTTGTATTGGAACCTAGAGGCGTCACCTCTCGTTCCTGCAACACCCGTAATAATTTGACTTGAAGAGGAAGGGGCATTTCACTAATCTCATCCAGAAAAAGGATGCCTTCATTAGCAGCAACGAATTTCCCTTCCTTCCTCTGAGTTGCACCGGAAAAAGCGCCTTTTTCATAACCGAACAATTCAGATTCCAGCAGCATCTCAGGAATTGCAGCACAATTGACAATCTGCATGGGTTTGTTTTTCCTTCTTCCCAGAGTATGGATGTTTCGGGCTACAAGCTCTTTTCCAGTTCCACTTTCACCTGTGATAAGAACACTTGAATCAATATCTTTCACTCTTTCGATCATTGAAAAAATACGCTGCATCGCTTTGCTATTACCAAGGAAGTTCCCAAATCCCTTTTGCATCTCTAATTCTTCGTGTAATGTCTCCAATTTATTAGACATCTGTTTGAATTCGGCTGCCCTCATCAAGAGCAAAGAAAGTTCTTCTATATTAATGGGCTTTTCAATATAGTAGTAGGCCCCTTTTTTTATGGCATCGATGGAAGTTTCAATAGATGAATAGGCAGTCATCATGATGACTGTTACGTTAGGTGCTATTTGTTTGATTTTCTGCAGGACATCAAGTCCACTTTTATTTCCTATCCTCAAATCAAGTAACACAATATCAAAAGGCTGATCGTCGATCTTCCGAAGACCCTCATCCGGGTCCGTAGTTGTCACTACTTGATAAGAATCTTCCAATGCAAAGCTAAGAGCGGTGCAAATAGCAGGTTCATCGTCAATCACCAATACATGCATTTTCATATTACTCCTCCTTATTCCAGGCTTTTATTCGATATATAAAGGTAGTAAAATGGTGAATTTCGTTCCTGAATTAGGATAACTTTTCACATGGATATCTCCGTTATTTTCTTTAATTAACCTATACGATAACGTAAGTCCCAAACCGACGCCCTTTTCTTTATTTGTGAAAAAAGGCTCGAAAATATGGTTCAGTTCCTCCTGTTTCATCCCCTTTCCTGTATCGGATATGGCAATCCGCCCTGTTTTTTCGTTTTCCTTATCAATGGTGACTTTAATGGTCTTTTCCTTTGTTTCTTCAACGGCATGAATCGAATTCAACACCAAGTTAAGAAGTACCTGTTGAATTTGTTGTAAATCTATATAAAAAATAAGGTCCTCCTCAATCGTTTGCTCGAAATTTATTTGGTTTTTTTCCATTGTCACCTTATGAAAAGCAAGTAATGATATAAGGTCATTAGCGTGGCAATTTGTAATATTTGGCGGTCGCGGACGAGCATATTCAATTAAATCGGTAACAATCGCATTCAGCCGGTTTACTTCAGTAGGCAAGTGTTCCATTAGAACTTGTCGGAATTGAGGATTATCATATTTACTCGGTAGTAAATCAATGAATGCTTTAATCGATGTTAAAGGATTCCTGATTTCATGTGCGACACCTGCAACTAGTTGGCCAAGAGCGTGCAGTTTTTCTTGTGTGACCAATTTTTTCTCCAATGTTTTCTTTTCCGTCTCATCATTCATGGAAAGTAAGTATCCAGTTTGTATTTCTTCAGAATTGAACATCTTATGCATCGAATATGAAATGACCTTCTGTTCATTTTCTTCGTTTATTACCAAGATCCGAAAAGAACCCGAACGATTTTTCTTATTTTGTTCTTGATGGGAAGCTTCGAAATTTTCCATTAATTGCGAATGATTCGAAAAATTCAGAATCATTTCCTTGGAAATGTTTAGAATGTCCGATGCCTTTGCATTGCAGCTGGTAATCATGAAATCGAGATCGAATGTTATGATGCCAGTATTGATATTGTTTAAGATTTGTTCTTTGAACGCTTTGCCATTAGCGATGTTTTGCCGTTGTTTCTCTAAATCCTTATTTAATAAATGTAATTTCAACGTCTGGTTATGAACGGATATTTTCAGCTTTTGATTCCATATGTAAATAACTAGAAGGATAAGGGCTACTACAGTTAAGATTATGATTAGCCAAAATATGAATTGCTCCAACCTGGCAATTTTTTGATTGGACTGTGGCATGATCCATTTATCAATTATCCCGTTGATATTTCGGTTCGCTTTAAGTTCTGTGAGTGTATTGTCCATCATGAAAAGAAGCGTTTGATTCCCTTTTTTTACTGCAATCGTATAATCCGCGGGTTCAATGACTTCATCGAGAATGATGTAATTCTTTTCCTGGCGGAACTTTTTCAAATAGAAGTCTGCAGTCCATTTGTTTCCAATGAACACATCTGCACGATTGTTCAATAATGTTAAAATACCCGAGTATTGATTTGAAACGGTCGTTAAGTTTGTATTCCTCATATTGAGAAATGTACTGATTACAGGTGTGTTATAGTCAAGGACAACATGTGAATCACGTAAATCCGTTAACGTATGAATATCCTGTTTCCTTTTACTAGGGATAATAATTGATTGGGACATGGTAAAATAAGATTGAGTGAAATCAAGTTGATTATCTTTTTCAGTATTATAGGTACTTCCAACAATTGCATCAATTGTTCCGTTCATTAAGGCTTTTTCCGCTTCTTGCATCCCCATCGGAATATATTCGAAATCAACCCCATTATATTTTGCTATTTCCTCCATTAAATCAATATTGATCCCTGTCAGCTCACCAGCTTCATTTTCAAATGAAAATGGAGGAAGGGCACTTTCTTCAGCAATTTTAAAAGTTCTTTGTTCAGCAAAAACAGCGGGAGACCATAATGTTTGAACAAAGAATACAAAACAAAATATACATAGTTTAAACAGCCGCTTTTTAATTAAGAACCCTCCTTTTATGTCGATATTCATGCAGTCACTAATCCTCGGCTAAAAAACATCCTGATAATAATACTTCTCCAATTAGGACTTGAACCCTTTAAAATGTAAAAGATTCTTAGTATAATCTGACACAATCCAACAATTACCTACAAAATGGTGTGTTTCTGAATTTTATCCTGTCCTAACCTAGCTAAGGTGTTTAGCAAAATTAAAGTAGAAGAAGAGCCAGTTTGCTAAAAAGATCCAGATAATTTCAAAAAATCCGCTCCCTTTCCGCCGACTGTCTGCCAAGCCTCATCAAAGCAAGCGTCTGTGGGGTCTCTTCTAGCCAGTTATTCGGCAGGAGTGTCGCAAATTTCTTCATTCTAATGAGGGTTTCATCTTAAAAACATCAAGGATAACCAAGTTTTCTTTAAAATCATGGTTTGTAATTAGACCCTTCGGAGCATCCAGACATTGACAAAATTATGTTAAAGTATTTTCAATTTAAAGACTTATTAACATTTGCCGTAATGCTCCAAGATGATAAGCCAAGTGGGCAATGATCACATTTACATTTGTCAGCCATTCTCCTAAATAGAAATTTCAGAATTAAAAGCCCAATTTCTCAGTATTAAAATTGAGAAATTGGGCTTTTTTGTTACTCCATATAAGCGCCCTATAATGGAATAACACATTATTTTTATTAGGTGGTTTTGTTGAAGGTCATTTCTTAAACCTTATTCAAGATAAGCACCCGTTAGTTCAAGAAAAGCGTACTTTTCAGCAAAAGCCAAAGGACACACTTTTGTGCGCAGTATTTTTCTTTTGTTAGGTGGAATGTGTAAAACTGTTACACGGTAGTTTGCTTTCACTCTACGGATCACTTTTTGTTTTTTCCCTTATTTGATTGAGTGGTTACCTGCGAACCAAAAAGGAGTTCGAATTAACGCAAAGTAAGTTAATATCTTAGGACTTGATTAATTTATTTTCTCATCGAATATACTAATCCTTTAATCCCTTTCCATCGAGAATTTGCTGCATATATTTTTCAACCCTTGATACTCGAGTTTTGGATTGTTTGGGTTGTGAAAAATAAAGAATGTATGCTCTTTGCCGTCCCAGGGTCAATGCTTCAAAAGCAGTTTTCAAGGCAGGGATTTCATCGAATTTATTTTGAAGTTCTTCAGGAATTATGAATTCTGTATTACTTTTAAAATTCACTTCCAAACCGGCTTTTTCAACTTCAATGGCTTCATGAATATAGGCTTTCAAGATGGTTTCCATTGCAACTATTTCTTGAACATTGGTGAACCGAATCTGGCGCGCCCCCTGTACATTCTCCGTTTGTTGGATTAGAATTCCATGGGTATCCTTTAACAAGGCACCTTTGTGAAACAAAAGCGCACAATATTCTTTAAATCCATGTATTAAAACTATGTTTTTTTTCTCAAACGTGTAACAAGGATGCATCCATTTAAATTCTTCGGTCAGCTCACAGTCAAGAACGATATTCCTCAACATCTCATATTCTTCCTGCCACTTTTTAGCTTTACTTAAAATTTCATCAACCTTAGGATTCATTCTACTATTTGTCATCACGGAACACTTCTCTTTCCGAGCAGTTTGCTTTTTCCTATACGTTAGCTAAATACTAAAAACAGGTTCAGAGGTTCGGTCTTACATTGCCTCTAACAATTTTTTTAGTTGTTCGCCCATTTTCGCCCAACCATATTTCGCACCATTGAACGCTTGATCTTCTTTTTCGAATCCTGTTTGTTCAAGATTTAAATAGGTTGTTCCATCCTCGTGCTTTAATGTCCATGTGACTGTAGTGTTTATTCCACCACCTACCCAAGTGTAAGATAACTTATAAGGCTCCTCCACTTCAAGAACTTCGGAATCGATAATTAAATTCCACTGTTCATTCCGAAACTGAAATTTATGTCCGACGACAGGTTTTAAATCATTAGCCATTACCCATTTAGCAAGCGTATTTGCATCCGTTAAGGCGAGCCATACCTTCTCGATTGGGCTCTTAAAATTAAAATCTTGTGATACTGTTAAACTCATTTTTTGTTCCTCCTCCAATATTTGGTTTAAAAGTAATATTCTTTCACTCCAGAATTTTTTGTAAAACGATACCCAATCCTCAATTTCTCTCAATGGGGCAGCATTCAGCCGATAACGCGTTTCCCTGCCGACCTTTCTGCTGATCACGAGACCAGCCTCTTTAAGGATTGCCAAATGCTTTGAAACCGCAGTACGACCCATTTCAAAATGAACGGTTAACTCATTGAGTGGCAATTCTTCCACGTCCGCCAACAAACGTAGCAATTTGCGTCTTGTTGGATCAGCGATGCCTACATAAATATCACGCTCTTGATTTTTCTCGTTCAAAATCACCCCCCCTTTAATTGGACACCATTTGGTGTCTTCATTATATGACACCAAATGGTGTCCTGTCAATTTTATTATTGCCATCACGGTATTCGTTTTATTCTCCTATCATCAAGTCTATAGGTTCCTTCTTTATTATTTGTTCAATAGATTAAGCTTCAAACTTATTAAATCCTTTTACAACTAAATTTCCCTGTTAGTTAAATTAACTTTTTGACACAAATGACCAATATTGTTGGTTGCTTTTTTCGAAAATTGGATATGCCCGTGTTTCAGCAAATTCAGAACGGCAGCTAAAAAACTTCGTGATCTTGGAATTGAAGAACGATATATCTTCATTGATAAGCCAAAGTGGAAAAGATTTTAACCAGCCTCTATATCAAGAGATGCTCTTGATCATTCACGATTTGATAGTAGGAAATCTAGAGGTATGGGTAATGCTGGAAAATTAATAGAGGCCCAATTATAAAAATTCTGCTTTCATATGTGGCTGAGCAAGAACGTAGAAAAAATAAGCAAACGATAGGCTGAAGGAATTGAAGTGGAAAAGAATAACGGCGTGAGATTTTGGACGACGTAAGTTGAAATTAATAATGACTTCATTCAAGTATATGATAATGGAATCAACGATTAGATTTTACAAACCCTAAAAAAGTTCCAGTTTGTTTTCAGGAATCCGCTCCCTTTCCTCCGACTGGCTGCCAAGCCTCATCAAAGCAAGCGACTGTGGGTTACGAAAGGTACGAGACTCGTGCGGGAAAAACGAGAACCCCGCCCACAGGCGCAAAGAGCGCCGCGGGCGGACCGTCCGCGGCAAGCGAATGCCTGAAGAGGAAATCATTTTACAAACCCTCAATATCTTAAATTATTTTTTTATTTCAAGGCTTTTTAACATTTGCCTTAACGCTCCAAGATGATAAGCCGAGTGGGCAATGGTCGCGTTTACATTTGTCAGCCATTTTACTAAATCGATTGTTTCGATTTCAGCGAAAAGAGTTACATATTCTTTTTGTAATCCCTCCCTGATTTCCGCCCATTTCACCTCATCAACATGAGTAATGGTCCAACTTGCGTCCCAATCTTTTTCAAAGTCTGTGCCACTGATCATTGTTCGGATCACCCATAAATAATACCGTATGTGGTCAGAATGAGCAGCAATGGTTGATCCGTTTATGGACCGTGAAGCGTCTTCTGCTGTTAAACCATCGAGTGTCCCGAAAACCCCTGTATTCGGTTTTGAATCAGTATAATAGCTTCCTTCATTTCCAGGTCCCTCAAACGTTTCTTTCAAAAGCGTTTTTATCGAACTTGCCAACGTCTCGCTCATTTCAATTCCTCCCAAATGTTTTAATCGACTTCATTACTTTATAATACACTAAGAAAAATCAATAATCGTTTATTTTTTGTTAAATTAATCCAAAAAAATCGGGAGTTTAAAGAATTACTCGATCACCTGGCATAAGGTAAGGGTTTTCTTAACTTTCGAGTACAGTTAACAACCTTATATGGTATTGACGCTGCTCTTAACGTGAAAAAAATAAAAACACCTTAAAAAGACCATTCCTTAAATAAACAGGAACGGCCTTAATTATTTATTTGAAAATATGATTCAGTCTGAAATGTTAAAAGTTTTTAATAGCTTTTCAAACGCTCCTCCAGAGACACAATTCTAAACTTTAACTCTTGATTCGTGTCTAAGCCTCCTATTACAATTTGATTATCTTCCGTAATGGTGACATATCTGAAGGTTTCATCACCCTGGATCTTTATTTTTGTCTCCAATGTCGTTTCCATTTTTGCAAAAACTTGATCTGTGTATTTTAGCGGAAGTAGATCATCTAATCCCTCATCGGGGCTACCAAGCCACTTAAACATGAAATCCTTCAATGAATATTGTTCAATCATCGATAAATGATCTTTAAAAATTAATTTGTCAATTGTTATCTCTTTCAACTTAACCACTCCTCAATTGTATATAAAGTTTATATGGATAAACTCCTAACATCAAGGGCATTCCAATGACAAACGATTACATTTTGATTACTTGCTGACTAAATAAACCCATCCATACCAATAAACGGTACAAGACAATGGCAGGTGAGCTTTTTTGAAATACAAATTAGGAATGAATTTGTTCACTTGTGTAGATATTTAATGGCCTGGAGAAATACGCCTTTCATAAATATTCAGAGGAAATACTTCCTGCGGTTTTCAAGCGGGGCACAAATTTTAGATGACTTTATGCAACATTTTATTTATATTTTTTGACCTCTTTACGAAAATCTGGAACCAAGATTCATTCTGTTAATCAGGATGTTCATTCCAGCCTCAAAAACAGCCCCCATTTCTTTAAGGAAATGAAGGCTGTTTTTCTTAAATGATAAATGTAAAAACAACTTTCTTGTAAATGATAGCCCTTAAATTAACATTATAATTCTTGGTTTCCTTTAGCGCCATTTATCGAATAGCTCATTTTTATGTTGGCATTTAATGAGTGATATACTGAACAGTACGTATTTTTCGATAGTTGAATCGCACGGACCACTTTATCTTCAGGCAGATCACCCTCCAATAAATAGTGGATATGAAAATCGGTAAACCGCTTAGGGTGGTTTTCTGATCGTTCCCCTTCTATCTCTATTTGAAAGGCCTTTGTTTCAAATCGCATTTTTTTTAAAATCATTACAATATCAATACCTGTGCACCCGGCAAGAGAATGCAAAAGTAACTCTGTGGGTCTTGCTCCACTATTTTTTCCTCCTACGTCTTCGGCAGCATCCATCTTTATTTCATGTCCCGACGGAGTTGTGCCAGAAAAGGCCATTTCCCCTGTCCATGCAATCCTTGACTTCATTTAATTCAATTCCTCCCTTTCTTGATGTTTTTTTCTAAATAGGCCACATGTCTATTTAATGTAAGTACAGGTCATTTAAGTCTTAAAATAATATTTCCCCAATATCGCGGTCAGTACGTATATTAAAAGTACTTGGCTTCAGGATTGTATTTTGACCTTAATTTGTGATGAACTTTCAATAATATTATTTCCAAAAGACTTGCTCAGTTAATCATACTGATTTAACCTATAGCCCTATATATCCATCTACCATGAAGTTTTATAGTTTCCTTTTCCATTTAATGGTGTTTTATAATTATTATTTTCCCCTTTTTGCCAAATAATATTGCCATTTTCATCTTTCATGACGAACTTGAATTCATAGAGTCGATCTGCTGCTAAACGGAATGTTCCACTCCAGCTCCCTTCTGTGTTTTGCGTGAGTTTATATTCGTAATCTTCAACATTCCATCTGCCGATTTCCCCTCTACCCCCTATTAAGTAAACTCCCTGTGTGACAGGTACATTTTCAACTGTGAATGTAACTGGAATCGACTTGCCTTCCAATTTATCCTTCATCATCCTGAGCTCATTTGTGGGATTTCCTTCATCGTCGAATAAATAGGACATCCTCAGCAAGGTAAATCCCTCAAAACCATGGTTAAAAACCATTTCTGCTATATTGTCAAATCCCCATTCATTATTGATCAGCGGGAGTGCGTTTTCTCCGTTTAAAGAAATTCCTTTTTCATTAGCTAAAGAGGCAATATGTGTCACCAACGTTTTAGGAGCGCTATATGATGGTGCAGTATGTGCGTCTTGGTCTCCCATTTCCAAACAGGTGAACGTGAGGGCCATATTCGATTTCTTAAATTGATTCAATAATTGGGAGTAGTTATAGTACCCGGCACTATACTCTGCTGAATGCGGTAGTACTGGATCATTCATTTTCCAATGGACTCCTGAGATTTTAGCTCCAATTGGCACGCCAAAGACTTTATCAAAATGTTTATGGGCAAATTTAGAGATTTTTGCAAGATGTTTTTCGAGTGCTCCTTGATACCATTGCATAAAGTCGTATCCAAATTGTGTATCGATTGCTCCGCCCTTGGTGAAAAATTCATCCCCGTTTCCAGGTGGCTGAATCTCATTCCAGTTTTTATATGTTTCACCCCAGGCAGCATTTAATTTTTTTATCGTTGAATATTTTTCTCTCAAGGTAAGTCTGAAATCCCGTTTCGCTCCTTCTGTATAAACTTGAAGCTGTCCCCTTTCAGGATAATCCCAGCCATCAGCATTTTGATAGGAGGGATATCTTAGTTCCCCAGCTGGTCCTGCACTTAGATATATTTTAGCTATTAGGTCCTTCTTATCAGCAAAGTTCTCTGCAAAGGATTTATACAATTCGTTGTACTGTTCTGCTGTACCTTCCCACCAAGGAGCAAGTACTTCCTTATTCCAGAAACCACTTTCACTCTTGAATGCCATGTTATCTAGAGTGTCCTTATTCCAGAGCCAACTCGGGATGGGATAGTTACAATCATCCCCCACATTACCGCCGCATTGATGTGTAGACAGAATGGGCACCCATTTTAAACCGGATGCTTCCACTGTTTCCGCATATTTTTTATAATAGGACCAATCAAACTGATTATCTTTTTTACTCTCGACTAACCCCCACCAGATATCTGTCGTTATTGCATATACTCCATTTTCCTTCAACTGAGTTAACTGTGCTTCAAATGCCTCCCAATCTGTTATTTCACCCAATGGGGCCATTACATAAAGCTTGTAATCTGGTTTTACTTCTGCTAATCCAGGTGAAGTACTTAAAGGAACAAAATACAGCATAAAGGTAAAAACGCCAACAGATAATTTGTTCATAAAAACGCCAACCTTTCCCCTATTTATTCATAAAAATCCCTGGTTGAGATCGCTTACATCCATCGTTAAATAAAGTCACTCCTTTACTAGAAATTATATTTGTTTTGGTAATATTTATCAATTTAATTCGTCGGGGGAATATGTTCATAGCTCCTCAAAGAAAAAATGGATAGTCCCATAAGAGACTATCCAGAGCAGCGGGTTATCTACATTTTTATAAAACGATATAAACATTACCATCTTCTATTTCTACATTGAATGTCTTTACGCAACCATTATCAGGTTTTTGGACTTCTCCATTCTTGACACTGATTTTCCAGTCATGCATCGGGCAAAAGACGTGATCACCACTCACAATGCCTTCCACCAGAACACCACCTTTATGTGGGCAACGATTTTCAATAGCTCGGAATTCACCATTTGCTAAATGAAAAAGAGCAATTTCATGAGAGCCTATGGTTACTGTTTTCCCTAGGTTTTTTGGCATCTCATTTACTGTTGAAACCTTTATTTTTTGAAGAGTCTTCCCCATGTAAGCTTCCCCCATATTCATTTATTTGATATAGCTGGAATTTTCACTTTTTGAAATAAACCGGTTTGGATCGCATTGCTCTCAATGATTTCTTTCCACGGTTCTTGCAATACCGAAATGGCCTCATCTAAACGTTGATTAAGCTCAATCCTTTTTTGCTTATCACCAATAATCGTCTTAATGGTATCGAACCCTACACGCTCAACCCAGACAGACGTTCTTTCTAAATAATTGGCAGTCTCCCGATAATGTTGGAGGTATGCACCTGCGATTTCAATTACCTCATCACTTGTTTTCACTTTGCACAATAATTCAGCAGCTCTTAAATGGGTTCCGCCGTTGCCGCCAATATAAATTTCCCATGCACCGTCCACGCCGACAACACCAAAGTCTTTGATACCGGATTCAGCACAATTACGAGGACATGCCGACACGGCCATCTTAACCTTATGCGGTGTGCCTACACGTTCAAATTTCTTCTCCAGGGCAATGCCAAGCCCAATTGAATCTTGGGTGCCAAAGCGGCAAAAGTTTTCCCCTACGCATGTTTTCACAGTTCGAAGGGTTTTTCCATAAGCATATCCGGAAGGCATATCCAGGTCGGCCCATACACTTGGAAGGTCTTCTTTTTCAACGCCGAACATATCAATTCTTTGCCCGCCTGTAACCTTAAGTAACTTAACATTATACTTATCGGCAACATTTGCTATTTTCCGTAATTGATCGGGATTAGTGACGCCCCCATACATTCTTGGCACAACAGAAAATGTACCATCCTTTTGAATATTTGCATGTAGTCTTTCATTGACATAGCGGGATTCTTTTTCGTCCTCATATTCAACAGGATGAATCATGCCTAAGTAATAGTTCAGTGCCGGTTTACACTTCGAGCATCCATCACTTGTATTCCAGCCGAGAACATTCATGACTTCTCGAGTATGGGTTAGGTTTTTTTCGCGTATTTCAGCAACAACTTCATCTCTGGATAAAGTGGTGCACGTGCATATGGATTCCTTCTGGTTTGACTCACTGAAATCAGCGCCCAATGTCAGCTCGAGAATATCACCGACTAACGGCTTACATCCCCCGCAGGATCTCGAAGCATTTGTGCAGCCTTTTACTTCCTCAATACTTGTTAACCCTTGAGTTTCAATAGCCGTCACAATATCACCCTTCGTTACACCATTACAACCACAGACGATTTCTTCATGTGACATCGAAGTGGCAAGACTGCTGGGAGCTCCACTCGTTCCAACTTTTAGATATTCGGAAACGTCGGCATTTTTATTGATCATGCTCAATAGGTTATTGCTTTCCTTTGTATCCCCGAATAATACCGCACCAGAAATTTTCCCATTTCGAATCATTACTTTTTTGTAAGTACCATTCCATTCATTAAATTCTTTGATTGATTTAGCTTGGTCATCCTCGAAAATTTCCCCAGCCGAAAATACATCAACACCAGATACTTTTAACTTAGTAGACAGCACTGAACCCTCGTAAGCTTTGCCTTCCAGCCCGCAAATCTTTTTGGCTAATACTTTGCCTTGTTCATAAAGGGGAGCGACCAAACCATACACCACCTCACGGTGTTCCGCACATTCACCGACCGAATAAATATTCGGGATTCCTGTCTTCATATAATCGTCCACGATAATTCCACGATTGACAGGGAGGCCGCAATCATTGGCCAATTGAACATTGGGCTTAATCCCAACTGCCATGACCACTAAATCGGCGCTGATCTCCTCCCCATCACTAAAGCGTAATCCTTTAACATCAAACTCACCTAAAACCTCCTGTGTTTGTTTCCCAAGATAAAATTTCATTCCCTGGCTTTCAAGTTCCCTTTGCAGCATTTTTCCTGCTGTTGGGTCCAACTGCCTATCCATCAAATATTCCGAAAGGTGAATAACATCTACCTGCATACCTAGATTTAAAAGCCCCCTGGCCGCTTCAAGACCCAGTAATCCTCCGCCAATGACTGCTGCCTTTTTATAGCTTTTTGAATATTCAATCATTTTTTCGCAATCTTCAATATTTCGAAAGGCTGTCACTCCTTTTTTATCAGCACCTTTTATCGGTAGAATGAAAGGGATTGACCCGGTAGCTAAAATTAATTGATCATATTCGACTGCTCGATTTGTGTCTGAGTATATGATTTGCTTTGCGGAGTCGATGTTCGTGACCGTTTCACCTGAAAAAAGTGTAATATTATTCTCTTTGTACCAGTTCCAATCATTTATTGTAATATCATCAATCGTCGTAGCCCCTTGCAATACATTCGATAATTGGATTCGATCATAATTCGGATGTGGCTCACTTCCGAAGACAGTCATCTCAAACCTTTCTGGTTGAATTTTCAAAATTTCTTCTATACATCTTACTCCAGCCATACCATTCCCAATGAGTGCCAATTTTTGCTTAGCCATGTTTTGTCCTCCAATAAGATTTTTTTGAAAGGAATATGTGTTTGATTATAGGTGAGGTCACTATTTATAACAACAAGTGTGTTATATAATCTTACATGATTTTTGAAAATCAATAATTAATGTTAGTTTTTATTACAAATATTCAGAAAATTAGGATATAATATCCTTATTGATCTAGCTTAAACCCAAAATGAGGTGATTTTCATCGTCCAGCAAAAAGAATCTTATATTGACAGAAAAGTAATTTCCATCGGAGTGGTCAGAGAATTAACCGGACTATCAGATAGACAAATTCGGTATTATGAAGAAAGAAAACTCGTTTTCCCCGAAAGGTCTAAGGGTGGTAACCGTAAATACTCTTTTTCCGACGTCAAGGCACTAGTGGAAATCGCTGATAAAATAGAGGATGGAGTGCAAACCAATGAAATTAGACAGGAAAAATTAAAAGAGAACAGAAAAATTGAACAGGAAAAAATGCGAAAAAAAATGCTGCAGGGCCAATTAAATGCTCACTTTGGCCTACGTAATTGATTTTCGCTAAAATCCGGAACTATTAATTCAATGTCCATATTTCAGTCTTCGATAATATTTTCATCTTGCACTTTTAAAATAACTGTTAACATTGTTAAACTGGACATGATGACTATCATGTCCAGTTTTCCATTTTCACATTTTCATTACAATAAAGTTTTCTAACTTAATCATTCCTCTTCTAAGCGAACTCCTTATCTTTTGTCTTCTCTGAAAACCATGATAATTTCTCAGATAAATTCACCACTTCTCCTATTAAAATCATGGCGGGATTGGCAACCTGCTCTCTTGTAACAATCGCCACTATTGAATCGATTGTTCCTGTAAAAGTTCGTTGAAAACCTGTCGTTCCTTGTTCAATGACAGCAACAGCAGTTTCAGCCTTCTTTCCGCAGGAACGTAGTTGTTTACAGATATATGGCAGGTTTTTAATACCCATATAAATAGCAATGGTATCAACACCATGTGCCAAATGATGCCAGTTGATGTTATCGGGCTTGCCGGTCACGCCGTGTCCTGTGACAATTGCGAAGGAACTCCCCCATTCCCTGTGAGTCACGGGAATTCCAGCATAAGCTGGCGCAGCGATTCCGGATGTGATTCCAGGAACAATATCAAACTGAATTCCGTGCTTAACCAGCACTTCTGCTTCCTCGCCCCCTCGTCCAAAGATGAAAGGATCTCCCCCTTTTAGACGAACGATCGTTTTTCCTTCTATTGATTTACTAATTAACAATTGATGAATGTCCTCTTGAGAGACACAATGTTTACCAGGTGCTTTACCGCAATAAATGTATTCAGCTTCAGGTTTACCATATAAAAGCAATTCACGATTAACCAATCGATCATACAAGATGACATCCGCTTCCGCTAGGCATTTGGTTGCCTTGACAGTAATTAAGTCCGGATCACCTGGTCCAGCACCAACAATATAGACCCTACCTTTTTTCATCCTTTTTCCCCTTTTGTTGTTAGTCATGTAAAATCCATTTGATATGGAATGCTATGTGGTTAGGCTTAACCCTTATTGAACCTAAAAAAAGTTATGATGAAAGGGAGGAAAACCTCCCTTTAATTAGACGTTATCTCTACTATAGGATGTACTTTTACAGCACTGACTTTAAAGCCAGGCATTTTGCATGTGGGATCTAATTCCTGTGAAACGAGTCGATTGACATTTTGTGATTCTGCCCAATGAAAAGGAACGAATATAGTATCATGGCGAATGGTTGCTGACCATTTGCTTCTTACAACAATACTTCCGCGCCTTGATTCAGTTTTCACCAAAGTATTGTCTGGAATATGATATTTCTTGGCTGTTTCCGGATGTATTTCCATATATGATTCAAAATTTCTGGCGGATAATGATGAGCTTTTTCTCGTCTGTACTCCTGTTAAATAATGTGACATGATTCTTCCTGTTGTTAAATAAAGTGGGAAATCCGTACATGGCTGTTCTTTTGGAACAAGAGGCACATTATTAACCACAACCATGGCTGCCTTTCCATCCGGGTGGGCAAAAGACGTTTCGAATAACCTTTTTGTTCCTTTATGGTCAATGGTTGGACATGGCCACAAAATGCCTCCTTCTTTTCTTAATCGATCATATGTTATACCATAATAATCAGCGGTTCCCCCGCGGCTTGCCACTCTTAATTCTTCGAAAATCTCATTTGCAGATTGAAAGGGAAAATACTCCCCTTTTCCCAGAGCTTTTGCTATATCACAAATGATTTGCCAATCATGCTTCACTTCCCCAGGCGATGAAAAACTTGCTTCCCGCAACGTTATCCGTCCTTCTAAATTTGTCATCGTTCCTTCATCCTCTAAATAAGACGAAGTAGGTAAAATCAAATCAGCCATTCTAGCAGTTTCAGAAATGAACATATCCACTGCGACAAGAAACTTTAATTTTCCCAAAGCCTTTTTGACAAAGTTAGCATTGGGATTTGAAACAATTGGATTGGAACACATTAAAAACATGCCGGTAATTTCACCTTCATTTATCTTCTCTATCATTTCGTATGCTGAGACACCTTTACGTGGCAAATAAGCCTCATCGATTCCCCATATTCTTGCAATATGTAATCTGTGTTCCTCATTTTCAATCATGCGATATCCCGGGAGCTGGTCTGCCTTTTGGCCATGCTCTCTTGCTCCCTGCCCATTCCCCTGTCCAGTAATAGCTCCATAGCCCGAATTCATTTTTCCGATTTTCCCTGTAACAATAAGAATATTAAGAAAATTACGAACGGCGGCTGAACCATCAGTTTGCTGCTCAATGCCCCTTGCTGTAAAAATCATTCCTGATTTTTCTTTCCCGAACATTACAGCCGCTTTTTGAATTTGGTCGCTAGGAACCCCTGTCATTTCAGCAATTTCCTCTAACTGTAAAGATGTAACATACTCTTTAACTTCGTTATAGCCATTTGCACGTTCCCGGATAAATGCTTCATCAATAAAATCCTCTTCAATGATTACTTTCAATAAACCGTTTGCCAAGGCGGCATCCATCCCTGGTTTTACTTTTAGATGTAAGTCGGCCATTTTCGTTGTTGTTGTTTCTCGTGGATCTACAGCAATGATATATGCACCATTTTGTTTCGCTTTCTCAAAGTATGGCATGATTGTCGGCTGACATTCAGCAATATTCGTGCCTGCCAAGATAATGCACTTTGTGAACGGAACCTCTGATAAGCTGTTGGTTAGGCCTCTGTCCAGACCAAACGTTTGGTTTGCTGCCGAAGCAGCTGCAGACATGCACAAACGGCCATTATAATCTATATACTTTGTTTTTAATGCTACTCTGGCAAATTTGCCAAGCAAATATGCTTCTTCATTTGAAATGGATGCACTCCCATAAACAGATAATGCATTTACACCATCTTCTGCTTGAATCTTAGTGAAATTCTCCTTAATGTGGTTTAATGCTTCCTCCCATGTTATTCGAACAAATTCACCATTTTTTTTAAATAAAGGGTATTTAATTCGATCTTTATGTAGAGCATGTTGGTGTGCATTCATTCCTTTAATACATAAACGCCCCTCTGAGGTTGGATTATCTTTTCCAATCGTCATATACTTTTTTCTTGTCACTATTTTTTGTTCCAACAGCTGCATCTTACATTGCATGCTGCAAAATGGACATTGTGTATCATAGCGTTTCTCTGATTGGACCTCTTGTTGCTTCGTTCGGAAATACTTTAATAATAATTCGGTCAAGGCTCCTCACCCTTTACTCATGGATTTCTATAGATAACAATCAACCGTTAGTTTTAGACGTGCATCAAAAGGTACTTACGGACTTCGTTCCTTCTCTGACCTAAGCCATTTCCAATCGTTGAGATAGTTGCTGACTAAGTTCATTATCAAACAATACTTCTCTAACATGAATTAAACCCACTCGTTCAATCCAGTGCCAAGTCCGTTCTAAATAATTGGCTGTTTCCCGATAATATTGAATAAAGCCGATGATGATTTCAATTGCTTCTTCATTTGTCCCAGCTACACATAACAGTTCACCGGCACGTACAGTACGCCCGCTGCTTCCGCCCACATATATTTCCCAGCCCCTGTCAATGCCCATAACACCTATATCTTTCGTTGTTGATCCTGCACCGTTATGCATACAAGCAGAAATGCCTATCTTTATCCGGTAAGGTGTTGATACATGCTCCAATCTTTTTTCCAAATCTACAGCAAGTAAAAGGGATTGCTTTTTATCACAAGAACAAACATGTTCACCGATACATGTTTTGACGTTTTGAACGGTGTTACCATATTTCGAACTTAACGGCATGTCTAAATCAGCCCACACACCTGGGAGATCTTCTTTTTTCACACCCATTAATTGAATTCTTTGTTCACTTGTTACCGCCACCTGGGATATATCATATTTATCTGCAACATTTGCAATTTTTCGCAAGTCTTTCGCATTCGTCATCCCACCGTACATTTGCGGGATAACAGAGTATCGGTTATCACTTTGAACTGTTGCATTCTTCTGCTCGTTTATGAAAAGAGTTTGCTGTCTGATCTCGTACTCTGGATGAATCATCCCTAAATAATAGCTCAGGGCTGGCCGGCATGTTGAACAACCTCTTGTATTTTCCCATCCAAGAACATCCATCGCTTCTTGGATGGATGTTAAATCTTGGAGCTGCATTTTATACACGACTTCATCTTCCGTTAATGTCGTACATGAACACATTGCAGTTTGTTCATTAGCCTGATCGGAAAGATTACCTTGAATATATGCCAAAAGCTCGGTCACTGCAGGCTTACATCCACCGCAAGAACCTGAAGCCTTTGTGCATTGTTTAACTTGTTCCACGGTTGTTAATCCCTTATTTTGAACCGCTCCAATGATTGCCCCCTTTGAAACAGCATTACAATTGCAAATGATTTCATGATTTGCCATAGAAGCGATTAATCCCTCAGCCGTACTAGGTGATTGGAACAGTACATGCTTTTCTTCTGACGTTATTTCTTGCCGCTTTAAAATCATATCGAGTAATCGTGAACTGACGTTTGTATTTCCATACAGAACAGCACCTATGATTTTTCTTCCTTGAAAAACCACCTTTTTATACACACCATCTAATTCATCAAAAGTTGTGATTGATTTCGTTGTTTCATCACCAAGGAAATCCCCAACAGAGAATAATTCAACTCCTGATATTTTCAACTGGGTGGAAAGGACCGAACCTTGGTATCCGGTGCATTTCATCTCACAAATATGCTTTGCCAGCACTTCACCTTGTTCATATAGGGGTTTCACCAGTCCATAAACAATTCCGTGATGTTCAACACATTCACCAACCGCATAAATATTTGGGATGCTGGTTTCTAAATAGTCGTTAACAATAATGGCACGATTTGTATCAATTCCGCTGTCTTTGGCCAACTGAATATTCGGTCTGACTCCCGCAGCCATAACGACTAAATCTGCTTCCACCTCCGTTCCATCTTTAAAACGGACGCGCTCTACACGCTCGTTACCGATTATCTCCTGTGTTTCCTTTTTTAAAAGAAAGTTCATTCCCTGGTTTTCCAACTCTTTTTGAAGCAAAAGTGATGCCGTTGAATCAAGCTGCCTTTCCATTAAATGGTCAGCAATATGAACGACATTCACTTCCATACCAAGGTTTAAAAGCCCTCTCGCTGCTTCTAAACCTAATAAACCGCCTCCGATGACGACTGCTTTTTTATGCTTGCGCGAAGTTTCAATCATCTTTTGGCAATCTTCAATCGTCCGAAATGCTATGACTCCTTCTTTATCAACACCGGTAACAGGAAGAATAAATGGGATAGAACCCGTGGCAATTATCAGCTTATCGTAGTAAACTTCCCGTTCTTTGTCTGTTTTTATCTTCCGAGACTCTTTATCGATTTTCACAACCGTTTCCCCTGTAAAGAATTGGATACTATTCTTCGTATACCAGCCCTTATCATTTATCACAATATCTTCAAACGAAGTGTTGCCTTGAAGCACAGTCGACAATAAGATTCGGTTATAGTTAACGTGTGGTTCGCTACCGAAAATAGTAATCTCAAATGCAGTCGGATCCTTACTTATAATTGACTCAATGCAGCGTAATCCCGCCATACCGTTACCTACTAAAACCAGTTTTTGTTTATACATTTTATCCCCCCCGAACAAGTACTGTAACAAGCCAATATAACCAGTAAACAAAGATCTAGATCTTAACTGAATCTTTTCCGAATACCCACGTTTTTTTCCATGAAAGCTGAGCTAGGCCCAGGATAAGCAAAGCCACGATTCCAACTGCGGAAAATACTAAAAATCCAGTAGCATATGTCCCAGTTATCTGTTTCAACGTACCTAGTATGTTTGGAACCAAGAATCCGCCAACACCCCCGGCAGCTCCAACAATTCCTGTGATAAAACCAATTTCTTTAGAGAATCGCTGTGGAACTAATTGAAAAACAGCCCCGTTGCCCATACCAAGGAATAGCATTCCCATGAACAGTAGGATCGTAACGACAGTAAGAGAATAAAGAAAACTAATCCCAAACATACATATTGTGAGTCCAACGAATAAAAACATAAGCAGTTTAACTCCACCTATTTTATCGGCAATAAATCCTCCGACAGGACGAAAGAAACTTCCGGCGATGACACATAATGTAACAAATTCCCCTGCCCTTATTCGTGTTAACCCATACTCATCAACAAAAAAGATGCTTAAAAAGCTAGTAAACCCGACAAAGCCCCCAAATGTCACACTGTAAAGAATACAGAAATACCAAGTGTCCGTTATTTTAAATACGTTGAAATATTCCTTGAGCGGTTTTGCAGGCGGTTGAGATGGTGCGTCTTTTGCGATTAAAATATAAATGACGAACACTATGGTTAAAGGAATCAAAGCTAATCCCATAACATTATGCCAGCCGAGAGATTCTGCAATACGCGGTCCAAACAATGTCGCAAAAAGAGTTCCGCTGTTACCGGCTCCCGCAATGCCCATCGCAAGACCCTGCAAATGCGGGGGATACCAACGACTAGCCATAGGAAGTGCTGCAGCAAAACTTGCACCTGCCACTCCGAGCAAAATCCCAATTAAATAGAGCTCGGCTAAACTATCTCCGAATAACCATCCCCAAAAAAGCGGAATCATCGTAACTAGCATCCCGCCGATTGCTGTTTTCCGCGGGCCGATGCGATCAGTCAAAAAACCAAGGACGATTCGAAAAAACGAACCTCCCAAAATCGGAATAGCTACAATCAAGCCTTTTTCAGCTGGGGAAAGTCCGAAATCCTTTGTAATATAGACACCAAGTGCACCTAATAATACCCAAATCATAAAACTGATATCAAAATAAAGGAATGAAGCTAATAATGACGGAGCATGACCGCTTTTTTTCAATTCAGATATTTTCATTTTTCATCTCTCCAATATTTTATTAGTTGAATATTCGTTTATTTTACTCTTATAAAAGCAAGATTTCTTTGTTTATGTAAGAAAACATCACACACTTTTTTTGTAAGTTATTAAATGTGAATACTTTAAAGGAGTTATTGGTCAAAATTTAATAATTTCATTTCCTTTTTCTTGTATAAAATGAATGATATTGTGGTTTCTTAGGTGATGTAAAGTTTAACTTTTGAGTTATGGAAGGGGATATACCAAAGCCAGTAAGCTTTTTCGTAATATTCTCCATACAAAAAAAGAGAAGCCTAATGCTTTAGCTTCACTTCCAGACTGTAGACCATGATTGAGTTTGTTTACAGTTTTATTTTTCCGTTAATTTCCATTCCGGGCACTCGTTTTCCGCGGGAGGTCCGCCCCCGGCGCCATTGCGCCTGCGAGGTCTCCCTTTGACGCGCTTTTCTAAGCAGGAGTCTCGAACACCCGCTCCAATCAACTTTGTTTTAACATTATGCTAGAACTCCTTATGCCTAAAGTCCTTTTTGTAGAATTAAAACTGAAGGTGATATCTATTCAGCGAGATCAACTTTAAATAATGACTGCATTTTCTAAAGGGTGCGGGCTCTTCCCACCGCACGAAACGAGGACCTCCTTCATAAGATGTGTTATGAGCGGCATGTAGTAATTTAATAATCAGATTATAGCCGGGGAAAGGTTGGGTGCAATAATATGAGGCAATATCCAATTCATAATAATCCATTTCAAAATCTTCAGGAAAAAGACATGTCTTTTGAAGAGGTATTCGTTCATATTGTAGAATTCATGAAATTAAATCCTTCCGGTGACTATCGATTAATGGTCGGTACAGATTCGCAAGTACATAAAAAACATACAGTGTTCATTACAGGCATCGTGATACGTCAGGTCGGGAATGGTGTATGGGGCTGTATTAGAAAAGTGATGATTCCTAGAAGGATGATGCAATTACATGAACGTATTTCCCATGAATTGTCGTTAACTGAGGAGATCGTATCCATGTTTACGGAAGAAAGAAAAAATCAGTTAATCGATATTGTCCTGCCTGCTGTATATCAAGGGGCAACGTTCATCATGGAAGGGCATATTGATATCGGGATTGGAAAGCGGAACAAAACCAGTGAGTTTGTTAAAGAAATGGTAGCCAGGATGGAATCCATGGGAGTGGAACCTAAAATTAAACCCAATGCCTTCGTTGCTTCAAGCTATGCCAACCGGTATACAAAGCAAGAGTAAATGCCTCCAAAACATGCAAGAAGGCTAAACTGTGAGCAAGAGCTTTTTTCAAAGTAGGTAAGATGGATGATAATAAATTATATTAGAACAATATAAGTTGGAAATTTACTGTTCTTTTTTTTAAGCTAAAAGTTGTACATATATACCTCTCGTACGTTGCTCTGAATAACGCAAAAAAACCGGCCTCAGACGAGACCGGTTTTAACGTTTAAAGATAGAAGCCGTCATTGCCGTATTCAGTAAGAAAGTTTTAAACCACCACTCCTCAAAGTGGGTGTTTGCAGAAAAAATCCTGTTGTCCAAGTCAGTGACGAGGCATAACATTCCTGTTTCAATATAAAACTCCCTATTACAGCTTAAAGGTTAAAACTTAAATATCATTACGAACAGTACAGCTTGTATTGTTATAATACCTGAATTCCTCATAAGTTACAATGTTAAAAATCACCATATAAATCGCCTATGAATAAAACTATTGATCAAAATAACTGATAATATCGACTTGGTCTTTATTTTGTAGATATAATACCGTTTCTTTGTCAGAAATTGTAGGCAGTCCGAAATGTTGTTCATACCTCTCGATTCCTTTTCCTGTAATGATAATCCAATCCCCTTCCTTTCCTGCTTAGATCGCCTCTTGTATAGCAAAGGTCCTATCTGGAATAACCTTCACATTTCCAGTAGTGTAATCACTTTGTAGCTTATTGAGTGACGATTCCATTACCTCGATTCCCTCCGAATTCAGATCATCCATCGTCAAAATCGATACATCACTATGTTGCAATGATACCTTAACCATTTCTGGCCTTTTAGTTTTATCACGACCGCCTTGAAAACCAAAGATATGATAAATCTTTTCCGCCCCGGATTCTTTGGCTGTTTTAAGCATGTGATGAATGGCATCAGCAGTATGGGCATAATCGATGACTATTGTCGGTCCAGTTTCTTTCTTATATATTTCAAACCTTCCTGGCACACCTGAAAATTGTTTTAGTGAAGTGAGAATTTCCTCTTTTTTTAATGGAAACATCTTTGCTACGGAATACGCTGCAGCTGCATTATATAAATTATGAAGTCCAGGTAAAGGTAATTCAATTTTCACAAAGTCATGATTCTCATTCAATACAATAAAGGGGTTCATAGCGGTATTATAATTGGTGATTTTTAAATCAGAGCGATTGGATTTTCCAAATACATAGGTACTGATACTCTTCTTTCGCAAGTATTCTTGAAGTTTTCCACCCCAGAAATCATCCCCGTTGATTATCGCAATACCATTATGTTTCAATTTTTCGAAAAGCAGTAATTTGACCAGAAAATAATCCTCCATCGTTCCGTGGAAGTCGAGATGGTCATGATATAAATTCGTGAAGACACAGAAATCAAATTCAATTCCTTCTAAACGGTATTGAGCTAATCCATGCGAAGACACTTCCATTATGACAACCATGTCCTTACTAGCGGCCAGTAAGGAATTTAATTCCATGGTACCTGGAGTCGTATTACGGGAATCAACTTTGTTTCCATTGATAATATGATGAATCGTACCAATGACTGAACAGGTTACCCCATTCTTTTCAAGTATTTGTTGAAGCATAAAGCTAGTTGTGGTTTTTCCATTCGTACCTGTAATCCCTATCATTATTTTTTGATTGCTGGGATCTCCATAAAACCTTTTCGCGATTACACCTAATGCCTTTCTGCTGTTCTCCACTCGTAGATAAGGAACATCCAATCCCTTTATGTCGCGATCGCCAATCACAACCGAAGCGCCTTGACGAATTGCATCTTTAATGTAATTGTGGCCATCCTCCTTATATCCGTTAACGGCAACAAAAAGGTATCCATTTTTTATTTCTTTTGAGTTATCGGCGACACCTGTAATGGATATATCTTCAACGTCCTTCGGCAAATTTCAGTTTATTGCTTCATATATTACGTCTTTAAGGATCATTAACTTTTCTCCTTTTTCAATTAAGCTATTCACCCTATATTTTGTATAATCATAATTAACAACATGCCATTATTAGTATTAACAAGTACTCTAAAAATAATTGTTAATATATAATTTGTTTGTTGGTAAAAAAATGTTTTCAGGTTGAGTCCGCCAAAATAGATTAAAGCCATTACTAAAAGCCCGTACATTATGAATAAAAAAAAGCAGCATGAATTGGCTGCTTTTCTTTAAAATCAATATGGATATAACTGGTATATGTTCATGTTAAATTGAGATTTTCTCCTCGTTTTCCCCAACCAAGTCAATCACTAAGTTTACTATTCTTTTTTCATTACCTACACCTACGATTGAATTTCCTGGGGTTTTGTTTCGGCCTTTTGATTGTACAATGGCAAAATGAAAAACATCCCTAGTATAAAAAAGAAAGCCGCGGTTTCAAATATGGAAACGAGTGAAAATTGCTCTTTCAACACGCCAGCAGCACTCATAGTCAAAACCATGGAGCCAGTGAACAATGGGCTTAAGATTCCATTGACTCTTCCAATGAACTCGCCTTCGGTCCTCTGTAATATCAATGTATTAATCCCAATTTGAATACAAGGCAGCATCAGTCCATTAAAGAACTCGGCAGTAAGTGTAATCCAAAGGTTTGTTGACAGCCCCATTACCGCTATTCCAATGGCATTCACAAGCATTCCAAATGCTAATAATCTCTGAGGTGCCACCTTTTTGGCAAAAATCATCACTCCTGCTCCGCCTAAAATCATACCAATCCCATTCAACATAAATAACCATTGAAGATTTTCCTTAGGCAGACCCAGTTGTTCGGTAACAAGGAATATCGAGAGCGGCTGAATGAAACCCAGTCCGAGCCCGGCTGCCAGAAAACATAAACCAAGAAGACTCAGTTCTTTTTTTCGCAACACGTAGCTCACTCCGCTTTTCATTTCCTGCCACAATGTTGTTTTGGCCTTTTGTTCATCAAGTTTGCGATCTTTTGGAAGGAAAGCTAGTGCACCAGCTGAAAATAAAAACGCGAGGCCAGTTATAGCAATCGAGATATTGATCCCGAATGATTGGAAGGCAAATGTACCGAGAATCGGACCTAAAACCATAAATACTGCGAAAACTGTCTGATAAACTGACA
Organism: Peribacillus sp. CSMR9; assembly: GCF_033141925.1. Taxonomy (NCBI): domain Bacteria; kingdom Bacillati; phylum Bacillota; class Bacilli; order Caryophanales; family Bacillaceae; genus Peribacillus; species Peribacillus sp. CSMR9. The sequence continues at coordinate 32,082 of NZ_JAOPHO010000011.1, read as the reverse complement.
TCCCTGTTTGAATTTGACTTTCTGGCAAATGCATTTTAAATAGCTTCATGCCTGATGGCTGAGAAAATTGAGAAAGTATCGCCGAAATCAAAGTTGCAAAAAACACCATTTTCCAACTTCCGAAGATAAGCGTGATAAGCACAGCAAATACGGATATTGCACTTAAAATATCACACCAAACCATCGTTTTTTTCGGACTCCAGCGGTCAGCGAACGTCCCTCCAATAAATGAAAAAATAAAAATGGGTGCGAATTCCGCTACTGAAATCATTGAAATGGCAAAGGCATCCCCATTTGTCTTTTCCATGACGAATAACAAAACTGCAAAATTCCGCACCCATATCCCTATTTGTAAAAACAAGCCTGAAAAGATGATGGCCCGAAATACACGATTTGTAAATAAGTTAGGTTCCTTATTACTCAATGTTACAGATGAGTTTTTTTCCAATATAAAAACCTCCTGTGAAATATCTGGACAGGAGGCAGTACAATACAAATTTAAAAAGGCATAATATCCCTAATTGAAGGAACACAATGATCTTTGTTTGTATTTTAATGTACAGACTAATCCTATCCAGAAAAAAAGATCGTATTTAAAACGCATTTTTTCTTAAAGAATAGGATTAAATGATCATTGTTTAACCGTTCCCCTTCCATTTTATGCTAAAATCATAATAATCCATTTAATCTGAAAAATCAAGATAAAAATTCAATGATAATCCTTTTTTGGATCAGACTTGTTCATTTTCTTTTTCAAAAAGAACTTCCTTTAAAAGAAAACCCTTTTATATCGTAAGTTTTCAGGGTTATTGCTGATTGATGCTTCTGCACTTTGTTCCACTTTGCCACAATTTTTTTCATGACCTTTTCCCGGAATAGCTCGTGCAAGTGTATGCTTCTTATCAGTTCTCTAGCATACGTTCATGATTCGGATTCGCCTGTACAAGTAAATGGGAAGATGGCATAAGAATTTGATGCTCATGTAAAGCAGCCATCATCTCAAACCTGACACTTCTTGCTGTTTCAAAGTAATGTTCAGGTTTTACAAGCCCCACTATGCATAGTTCATATCCCACATATTTAAGATTCGGATTTAAATCCGTAATGCCTATGTATCTAAAATCCTCTTCGGGTGTACCATCCTCTAGCCTTAGAAGGCTTTCACCATACTTATCATTACAGATAATACATATATCCTCCAACAGCCGTTTTACCTTTTCAGGATTTTCCTGGTAACTTACTGTAATGCGTTCAATGATTCGCATTCTACCTTTATTGAAATTTTGAATCGTCCTGATTTCACTGTGTGGGATGGTCAGCAATTTTCCTGACCATTCTCTGATCTGCATGAACCTGATACCGATTTCCTCTACGGTTCCGGAACTTGTCCCATTGAATGTCACAAAATTCCCTACACGAAATTCATTATCTGAAAGCCTTACAAATCCCAATAAAATATCCTTAAGCATTTGCTGAGCGGCAAATCCGATAACGATTCCCACGATCCCCGCTCCTGCTAAAATTCCTTTTATATCAATGAACTGCCCAATCAGATAAATGAGGAAAATCAAAACTATGCCGTACCTGAGACTGGAACGAGTAACCCCCTGTATCGTTTTTTCCACTTCTTCCTCAAAAAAATCAGATCTTTTAAAGAACCATTCGACCATTTTATTCAAAATATAATATACCGCCAATAACAGTAAAGTTAATATAAACAGCCTCATTAATAAGAATTCCTTCAAATAATCTAAAGCACGCTCAGTAAAATTCAAGATTTCCATGTTCACACCTCTATTTCAACTTTATTCAGAATCGATTAAGATCCAATCATCATCCTTTCCTATTATCCCTTCATCCAATATAAGTCTTGTTTTAAGGCGATAGGAAACCCCTCGCTTATAAGGCTCCTTCAATATAGGAAGACTAAAGTTAAAAGGAATTTCATTGCTTTCCCCTGAATTTATCTCCCTTGTAGACAAAATGGTGCTCGTTTTAAGGATCTCTTCCATTCCCGTAGAATGAGTATCCATGATCAAATCACATTCAATCCTTCTTATTCTTTGCGCAAGGGTACCACCCTTAATCAAAAAATATCCATTTATGCATTCACCGGATTTATACGTATTTTTCGGAAGGATTAAATCTATTTGTGCAGAACCTATCCCTAAAAGTAACAAAGATTTTCTAAGTATCAAAGAATACACTCCATTTATATTTATTTGTTTTTCTATTAAAACCTACATGTTTATACATTTCCTTAAGGGGACTACAAAAAAACCTTTACCACTTTGGTAAAGGTTTACTAAAACAAAATAGACCTTTACCAATAGGTAAGGTCTGGCTAACAACAATATGCTGCCAACAACACCGAGAGCAAAGAGCTCCGTAATGACGACATTGTTGTAAAAGCTACTCCCCTTTGGAGAATGTATTCAAGTATATAATTTATAATACGGTAGAATTAGAAAGTTTGTCAAACCTTTATATTTTATTTTTTTCGGGTTCTGCCTGGGTAATTCGAGTTCTTTGTACATATATTGGTAATAATAAAAATATAATGAATTAAATTGTCCTGTAATTGCAAAAGAATTAACTGCTAGGTTTTAAATAGGCCAGTTGGTGGAATATGAAGTATGTAACAGCCAGTGTCCTTCTATTTACAACTCGGTGAACGCTCCTTTCTAAAAGAATAAAGTGAACAAACTATGTATATTTAATAAAATCTATAATTATATTTAAAAATTAACAAGATTTCTCTTTTACTTTCGCCGATCGTGTTGTAATATAAATGTAACAATTGTAATATTAATTAAACTTTCGTTACATAAGTATCCTATTAGGGATTGGGGAGATAAAATATGAAAAAATTTTCAGGTGTGCTATTATCCATTATCATTTTATTTTTCACATTAAGTGGTCAGGTTACCGCAAAAACGACATCACAGAATTTGTCAGACGCATATGCATTAAAGATAGCCGATAATGCCAGCAAACATTTTTGGAATGCTTTACATGGGTACAAAACCCGATCATGTTCACAAAAAACTTTCAATTATAAAGGGACAGAGTTTTCATACATTTGCCAAGAGTTTAATACAAAAGATAAATTGACTGCCTACCTGGCAGAGACATTTACTAATAATGCAGTTGAAAAAGGACTGACTAAATATAATTACATTACCTATAAAGGGAAATTAGCACGTCCAGTCGGAGATGGCTTTAGCATGTTAGAGTGGAAAAAAGCCAAAATTAAATTGGTCTATCAAAAACAAAACGTTAGGTCATACAATTTAACTGTACCTACAGTCGACGGTGAGTCAGTAAAAAGAACGGTTACCTTTTATAAGTCCGGTTCCGCTTGGAAAGTCAATCAGTTCGATGCAGTTCAATAAAACATTGGTTTAAATGTAACGCCTCATATGCTGTATAGTTAGTTAAAAACTATATGTCATATGAGGTGTTTTTTTGTTGTCCCTTGTATCTTGAGAAATAATCTTTCAGACTTGTATCAGCTCACCTTTCACTTCACAAAATATTTAAACAAAAAAAACACAGCTAAGATGCTGTGCCTTAACGGATTTTTGCCTTACGGAAGCCTTGATAGGTATCGTAGGCGGCAAAAATGATGAAGATGAGTATGAGACCCCAGTATATCGAGCTTTTCCATTCATCGATTGAGAATAGTGTTCTTTGGTATGCAAGGAATTCCGGGTTCAATAAATCAGGATTACTGATGATGATGATGAAAGTCAGAGTGTACAACAGCTGGTATATGGCATGAAATAAAGCTAATTTCAGGGTCCATCGTCTTAAAAATAATTTATAAATCGCCAAGAGCACTCCAATGATGACGACGCATGATACCAGCAGCCAATAGGAATTCAATACTTCTTGATTGAAAGAAGGTGTCACGAAAATGAGACTGCCATTTCTTTTTTCATAGACTCCTAAGAGGTTTGCTGCATTGAAATAAAGGGCCGCGAAGACAGAAAGACCTAACAAACTCGCAAAAATCTCGATCATAGGAACCGCTTTTTTCTTTGAAATGTTCGGCATAACTTTTAGGTTTTCCGGTGTCCATGGTTTCAAGTCTTTTGTTAAAGGCGACTGGTCTTTTGAAGTATCCATGCGTTCTAAAATGGCAAATGAAAGCGTTAACCAGAAAAACACTTGGATACCTGTACTGATGATACCGGTAATCCCTTTCCCGATTATTATTAAAATTGCGTCCACAACCGTATTCCCCATATCCCGAAAAGGATTATCCCCTACTAATCCGATCAGTGAAATGACTGCAGCTATTGGTAAAATCATTTTCAACAGACAGATATAAGCATCAAAATAACGCGGTCCAATCAAATGCATCGGCCGATCGCGATAACGACTTGCCAGTATAACCGGATCTCCTAATTTTAAAAGGACGGCTTTCACGTCTTGCTCCGTATGATCCACCGGAAGCATATCTTCGATTGTAGATTGAAGCTCAAGCGCAATATCCCCCCGGTTTTTTTCTGGCAGCCTGCGGGTCACTTCCTGAATATAAAGTTCAATCAGCTCCATCTTCTCCCTCTCCTTTTAATAATATATAAAGCTCTTGAGAAGTTTTTTCCCATTCTTCCTTTAACTGAATGAATATTTCTCCCCCATAATCGCTTAAAGAATAGTACTTGCGCGGTCTACTTTCAGAAGTATCCCAGCTGCTTGTGACCAATTCTTGTTTTTCCAGGCGGCGAAGCAAAGGATATAAAGTACTTTGATCAATGGTAATTCCAGACTTCTCTAAACGCTGGACAAGCGAGTACCCATACTGCGGAGTTTTGAGCTGACTTAAGACAGCTAACGTCAAAGTGCCCCTGCGCAGCTCAGTGGTTAATGAATTCAGTAAAGTGCTCATCCAATCACCCCTTCTCTATACTATGTGACGTACACCATACCTTATACTATGCATCATACACTATTTTAGTTCTTACACCAATATGAAAATGAAAATATATTTTATTTAACGCATAAAAAAGAGAAGCGTTTCACGCCTCTCCATTTTCCCAATATTAATATTACACAAGAATGACCCATAATATCATCGTCGTGATAATCGTGACTACCACTTGTATTAAGGTTTAGGACCGACAATCCTCAATACGACTTCGGTCATTCGTAAAGCGGCCCCACCATTTCCAAAATGGTTCCGATTATTGAACCGAAAACGATTACAAGTCCAATGCTCGTCATCAGTCCGCCAATACCGCCGTTAATATTCTCAAGTATCTGATCCAGAGGCATTCCAGAAGTAAAACCCACAAATAAAGTGCCTAATAGTAGCGATAAGAACGGATGCAACTTGAATTTAGTTGTCGCAAAAACAATTAAGAACACGCCAATGGCCAAAACAATAAATAACACATATGATTACCACCTATTTTTACTCGCTGCCAAAAAAGTCCGCATTACTTGTTCAGCTGCTAGTTCCAAAAATTCAGCCCCTCTTTCCATAGCTTCCTTTAAAGGCATAGGAGCGTTCACCAGACTATGGACACTAGTTATTCCATGGTCATATAAAGCTTCAATACCTGTTCCGATTGATCCAGCCAAGACAAATACGGGAATATCATGCTTCTTCGCTTCTTGTGCAACTCCCATTGGTGTTTTACCTGAAGCTGTTTGGTAATCGATTTTGCCCTCACCGGTAAAGACACAATCAGCATCGTACAGTTTTTCACCCAGTTTCGTATATTCCATAACAATATCGACGCCCCTTTTTGTTTCCGCATGGAAAAAGGCCTGAAATGCACTTCCAATTCCACCAGCAGCACCAGCTCCAGCTTTATCATGCAAGTGAATGCCTGTCTTGATTTCCACCAAATCAGCCCATGTTGATAAAGCTTTATCAAGCATTTCAATCATGGCAGGGGTGGCCCCTTTTTGGGGTCCGAATACACTTGATGCCCCATCCGGTCCGACTAACGGATTTAGAACATCCGAAGCAATCAAAAACTCGGAATCTGCAATTCTTGGATCAAAAGCCTCCGTATTTATTTCAGATACACGCGATAATTCGGCACCCCCTAATCCCAAAGGACTCCCCTCATCATCAAACACTTTCATTCCCAAAGCCTGAAGCATTCCAACTCCGGCATCATTGGTAGCGCTTCCGCCAATCGCTAAAATGAACTTTCGACATCCATCATTCAATGCTTTTTGAATGAGCTCCCCTGTCCCGTATGTAGTTGTTATCAATGGGTTCAACTCATCTGGATCGATTAGACATAAACCGGATGCACTGGCCATTTCAATCACACATGTTTCCTGATCACCCAAAATTCCATATGCTGCCTGTACGTCTTCAAGTAAAGGCCCTTTAACGGTCACTTCAACTTTTCGCCCATTTGTAGCTGCCACAAGACTATCCATCGTACCTTCACCGCCATCCGCTGCAGGAACCAATTCAGTCTCGGCATCCGGCAGCGCCTTCCTGACCCCTCGCTCGATTGCTTCCGAAGCTTCTAATGCTGACAAACTCCCTTTATAGGAATCTGGTGCAATAACAATTTTCATGCTCAGGTCCCCTTTGAATTTTTTTATATTAGGTTAATTATAATCTTCGAAAATATTTTAATCATCGTTCAATCTATACGAAAATTAGTATGACATATTTATATTTTTTTAGCTATTCTGCCAAAGGGCTGCTGGATAATTCGGTTCAATGGCGTGGCGACAAAATTCCTAGACCATTATTTGAGTTGGTTTCAATTCCATGATTGCATCAGGCATCGAAATGATATATGCGTCGGTAAGCAAAATGATTGTTGATAGCTGCCTGCTCTAAACAGAAGCAACCTATGACAAACTTAATTTAATACAATTCTCCAAATGGTTGATAGAGGCAGGATTATTGATGCAACATTAATATTAGGGAGCTCAATATGAAAAAGATGATTTCGCTCGAATTCATCCAAATCTTTTATCTAGTAAGGTCACAGGTATTGGCTACAAGCTGTTGGTAAAGAAATTACATTTGAATTACTAGATGACAGCACTTCTCTGTAAGCAAAAGTTTTTCATGCTTAAGATCAAATGGTGAAATCTCTGATTTTGGTTTGTTTGGTGAGGTAACCATTTTTAACTCTTCCTTGATAAGTTGCTCTATACTTTATGAATCCTCTGACTTACTTCGTCCATAATAAAAGCGACATCTAATAATCCTTCAATTATCTGTTTTCTCACCTTTTCGTCAGATTGTGCAGGCTTAAAGACAAGCTAAACATTTGGAAATTCAGCCTTGAACTCTTAATGAATTTGTTAGTAATCGATAGGTACACTGGCTCTCCTGTGCTCCTATTGTAAGTGTACCAGTTAGTTCTTCTTCTCCATTTGCCCCCATAATTGCTTTTTGACTTAGTCTGATCATCTTGTCAGCATATTATTTAAACTGGTGACTGCCCATGATTCAGCAGTTTAACTATATCTTTAATTTTATTGGAATGGACTTTGAGGGATATATTATTCGAAAAGGAAACAAACCCGAGGCCGTCCTTCGAGACAAAGCTGTTTCTCAAATTCATAATAAGTTAAGATTCTAACCGAAGCAAATGAACTCAAAACATAAATGGGCTGCGTTCCACATCGAGTGCAGACCCTATTTTTTCCACTGTGAAATAAAGTGTTAAGCTATATCATTAAAATTAATTTGCTGAATTCTTTAAAGTTCACCTAATCTAAGGGCCTTAAACCAATGTCTAGAGGTATGGAAATAAAGCTCTAAACTTAAAAAACCGCCATCAAATTGATGGCGGTACCTCGTTTTTTTACATATCTTCCTCGATCGTTTCAACAAGGATAAAAAGAAAATGATAGATTAAATTAAAAGTTTCTTCTAATGATAGGTCTTCTCGAAACCCATTTACATTATCCAAGGCAAAATTCACATCCCATAGACCATCGCCCTGGTTAAACATCAAGCTGAATGATCCAATGCCTTCTTGAAGTTCCTTTGTTAAATACGTTTTTAAAGCTTCTCCCATTTTTTTCTGGAATTTCAATCCGAACATCGCGTTATAAGTACCGAAAACATCATCCATTTCCAATGAAAGTGCCTCAACACCGATTAATCCGAACCATTTGGATTCAAAGTAAAGGAATTCTTCTTTATTATTTTTCAAATACTCGATCGATTGTGATAAAAATGAAGAGTTCTCTTCAGAAATCAATTCTTCACTCTCTTTATTACTGCGCTCGATATATGCATCTGTAAATCTGGATGTATTTTCTTTTTCCACTATAGTGATATCATCAGCGATTAATTTATGCTTTTCAACATAATCCCTTTCTTCTTTAAACAACTCAACTTTGTTTTCGATTATGGATTTTGATATGTATGATTCCATTTGTTTTTTTAACATGTTATGTCCTCCTAGTATCTTTTCAAGCTTTCGCAATTTCAATCATAGCATATTCACTGCAGATAAAATAACTTTGAGAATTAAATTACAATATCGGTAGTGGCAATCGTTTCGTGTCTTCGATATAGTAATGGTAGGTGTTATACATACGAGAGAAATGGGATGTTAAATATGCAAAAAATCATTGTAGTTGGAGCGGGGATTTTAGGAGCTTCCACTGCCTATCAGCTGGCTAAAAATGGGGCTGAAGTGATCATTATCGACCGCCAAGATGAAGGACAGGCAACATCTGCAGCTGCAGGAATCGTATGCCCATGGATATCCCAAAGGCGCAATCAAGCTTGGTATCTCCTTGCTAAAAATGGAGCGGCTTTTTATCCCGGGTTAATTGAAGAACTTGAACGGGATGGGGAAACTGAGACTGGTTATGCCCAAGTTGGGGCCATAAGTTTACATACAGATAAAGAAAAACTGATTGCCATGAAGAACCGAGCAGCAAAACGGAAAGAAGATGCACCGGAGATCGGGACGATCACATTCCTTACTCCAGAGGAAACAAGTGCCTTATTCCCGCCACTTTCCAGTGAATATGCAGCAGTGCACGTTAGTGGTGCAGCTCGGGTCGATGGTCGTGCGCTACGTGATTCCTTATTGCGGGCATCACAAAAAAACGGTGCGAAACTAATGTACGGTGAGGCTATACTTAAATATAATGGTGCACAAGTGACAGGTGTAATGGTTGAAGATGAATTCATACCTGCAGATAAAACGATTGTTTGTGCTGGAGCATGGGCACCAGAATTACTGAAACCTTTGGGTGTGAATTTTCAAGTCAGCTTCCAAAAGGCCCAAATCATTCATCTGAAAATACCAAATGCAAATACGAATAACTGGCCTGTGGTCATGCCTCCAAGTGATCAATATCTTTTGGCTTTCGATAATAATAAAATCGTCGCTGGGGCGACTCATGAAAATACGGAAGTTTTCGATAACCGAATGACCGCAGGAGGATTGCAGGAAGTTTTCAATAAAGCATTAAATACCGCTCCCGGCTTGACAGACAGTACTTTTGTTGAAGCGAGGGTGGGCTTTCGTCCATTCACACCTGGATTCCTTCCGGTTATTGGTCCTTTGCCAGATTGGGAAGGAATAATCGTTGCCAATGGTCTTGGAGCATCTGGTTTAACAATGGGCCCCTATATTGGCTCCCAATTGGCAAACCTCGCACTTGACAGAAAATTGGATATCGATTTAGAAAATTATGATGTAAGAGGTGCGATTTTAATATAAATTTTATGCCTACACTCAACTGACCCTGGAACTTGCCTAGGTCAGTTTTTTTAAAAACAGTTCCTTTCATTTGCAATAAACATCGTTGTTACAGTATGGTTTTTCTCTAAAGGAAATTGTTGAAGCCACAAATAACCATCATCACCAATACATACATTTTTACCGAGTATTTACTGTAAAAGGTGGTAGTTACTTTAATTGTATTCAATACAGTTATATATCCATTGAACTTTTCTGTATCAAGATAGGACAGAGTGCATTACCTTTTTATCTCAGTTATTTCGAAAAATAATGATGTAACATCATTTGCATTTGCTCTTTATTTTCTGCAAATTGCTTATGTCGATGACCATTTCCTCCAGATGGATGAGGAAACCCTAGAAGTATGTTGTTTGAATTCAAATAATCTTGACCCGCTAAATAGTTTAATACCTTGGAAACATTAACGCCTAAAGGAATAATGAGCGGGCGATCGATGGCACCTATTTCGGTAGCAAAGCCTTCCATTATATTTTTTTTAAGCAACTCGGTCTTTAATATGTTCGGAGTTGTTCCGTTGTAATTTTTCCCGTTATAAAAGACAGGATAGGTTAAAACAGAGGTGGTATGAACGATGTGACTAGCTTCTTTAAAAAGGTCCAGAGTGGACGATATGCCTAAGTATATGTGTAACCCAAGCTCATCTAACATTTGAATCAAATTTTTTCTCATCGATCCTTCAAAGCTGGAATTCTTTTTTACTTCGTGTAGGATCTCTTCATCGCTATGTATGTCCTCTAAGTTAATTAGGGTAGAATACGATTTTTTCATTTGATGTAAACCAGGAGTGATTCCGACAATTACCACCTTGGCCAGTTCATTTACATATTCGAAAGGTGCGTAATAAATTTCGAGTTTTTTCTTTTCATCTCTTTCAAGCAAAAATTGCTCGCTTTGTATCATTTCATCTGTATAGGCAGCAGGTAAAGCATTAATTAAGTCCTTAAAGTGCGTAAAATTAGAAAAATTAGCGATCCCCATAAAAATACTATCTCCTTTTTTCATGAATTTTAATTCATATTATATCTCTCTTTGTTTAACTAACATACCTAACAACACCCTTTAGCAGAGTATTTTTAAAAGCATATTTTTGATGATGTTCAATTATTGTTGTTTTTTCCTTTGCGGATGATTATTCCTCAATATCCATTTATAGGAAGTACTTTGAACTGACAAATGCTACTTCTTACGTTCCTCTACAACCTTAATAGTCGTTATGGACCCTGTTAAAAGGATAAGATATGTAAAGTAAAAGAAATAATTAAAAATAGAGCAATAGAGATGCCCGCTTTAATCCAAATTATTTTATTGCTTATTCCAGCTTTTTTTTCTAAGTAATTTATGTAACCGGCAGTAAATAAAAAACCAGCATAGGCAATGATGTATCCTTCAAAATCATCCATTACAACTTGATACTTCAAAGCACCTACTCCGACTAGAACTATACCAATAGTTCCAAAAAACATATTTAAATACAAACGATTTCTTAATTTATCCATTTTTTCTCACCATAAAAATAGTTTAAAAGTTCATTAATTTAACCACCTTCCAATCTTGAACTACCTTTCCTAAAAATTCAAGTGAAACCATTGTGAGTTTAATAATGTTAATAACAGCCACCGTAAAAGAATTTTACGATAAAAGAGCAACTTGCTATGGCGGAAGTCATTTTTTATTTTAGAATTGTTCAATAATTTTTGTTGCTTTTTAGGAGAACTATACTATCTGATAGTAATAATTGTAAAATTTTAGTGTGTAGGCTATCCTTAAATTATCTCAAGGCACAAAATTAGAGGAGAAAAGTATGAGTTATCTTGGAAAGTACTTGAAAATGCCGCCAACCTTTGAAATGCTCCAGAATTTAGAGGAGGTTATTGAAAAAGAAGGATACTCATTAGGTGATTTAAGCCTTTGTTTACAAGTAGACTTCTCACATTATGAAATGACTCCCTACGATGTCATTCCGTTTGCAAATATAGGTTGTGACGGCATTCATTATGGCTTCCTAACCGATTTTGGAATGGTATCTGATTTGGAGAATGCGTTTATTGTATGTATCAGTCCAATGGATTTTGATGCACCTATAAAAATTGTAGCAAGGAATATAAGGGAGTTTGTTAGCTTAGTTTGTACGATGAAAGATGCCACTACAATTTCTAACATTAATTTAATTAAAGAAGAGGAACAGTATATTAGTTTGTTCAAAGAACTAAAAAAAGAAGTAGATGAGGAAAATGAAGAACAAGCAAACTATGTAGTAGAAAAGATAAGATCCACAATTGGATGCAAAATAATAGAGAATGTATATCATTATGTGGAAAAAGAAGTAATGACAGCAAGAGAGCAACAAACAATATTATCGACTCTTGATGGTATAGGCATAGTATCTTTAGGCAGCATGAATAGGAAACATATCAAATACAAACTTGAAAAAGATATGGAGATTACCTTGGAAGACGTGAAATCTTTTTTTAATTCAGAAACAACGGAAAGCAAACTGGCTTTCATAAGAGATGCTCAATTTACTTACTTAATTTCAGACAAGATAGCGTTAAAAGAATGGATCATTAATGAAATGGTTAAATTAGGTTTGAATGATGAAGCAGGAAGATTAATGAAAATATAGAATAGATTAAACTTTACACAAACTGGTAGCGTTAGTTCAAGATGAACAACTAGAGAAACAATTGTTTAAGGACCTCTTTTTTCACTTCAAATTAAAAACATTAATCTTTAACAAAACCTTGCAAAAAAAAAGATAAATTGCTTTCCAACCAAAGAGTGGAAAAGAATTTATCTTTAAATGGTATTTGGGGATGGAGAAAAAACATTTGGGTTTACAAAATGAAACTATTGATTAAATCTTCCGCGCTGACGTAGTAATTCACGGTTCAGGTTCGGATCTTTTTCAAATGCAGCGCGGCCGTGAAGCCAAAAAATATTGTTGACGACAACTAAATCTCCAACAGGCAGTTCCAGTTCAACTACACTTTCATCGTTTTCTAATGAATTTGAAAAATCCCGTAAGTATTTTGCTTGTTCAATTGATTCAGGATAAACAAATTGATCGATAAAACATACACCAGGTTTGTTATTATGATTGAAGAAAGTCAATCTTTCAATCTCCTGATCAATGTTCTTGCTTTTTGGAGCCTTATACGTGAATTTTTGACTTGATAATGGATGATTAACGTACATATCAAGCTCTTTCCAATCGTCTAGGTGCAATAACCGTGATTCGCCACCGCGGGCATTTTGTTCGATCATCTTCATCATTAGTAACCAGTCCGTTGGTTCATCTACAAAAGTTCCGTCTGTATGAAGTGTAAATAAACGATAGGCTTGACGTAAATATGAATCGCTGCTATCCGTGTCTTGAACACTAAAACGTGCATAATATTTTCCTGACATCGCATCATGGTTAGGTGTTCCAAGCAAGTATGAAATGGCCGTTGCAAAAATGACATATTCATCTGTATTTTCAGTGACACCTTCCAAGCCGAGGGTGAACCCCCCGGAATCCCGATCATGAACGATGTTCCTAAGCACTTCACCAAAATCTTCTCCTACTTGATCCAATAGATATGATGCAACGATGAGTCTTGCGTATGGTGTATATTCCAGATGTTGAACAGACTGATTATCCTTCAATGCCGTTTCTAAAAATGCGGCAATTGCTTCTTTAGAAATTTCAATATGATACAATCGGCTGGTTTGAGGGTGGACTTTCACCTCATATTTTTCTGTTTTCCTTTCAAACTTAACTCTCTTTTTTTCTGCAATGCTCATGAATAATTCCTCCTGTTATTTGTTATATGGATGAAAAAATTAACAGGAAATATAAAAAGCCAGTCGCACATGATCCCCAAATAAAATAGGAGTCCAACTGTACAACTGGCTTATATTCACTTCACTGCTCTATGCAAATAGAGTCACAGCGAATATGCAGTTATGTATGATTTATTTTTCCTGTTTCCAATCATTAAGATCTTTACACGATTCTGAAATGGTAATTTCCAAAAGGTGTTAATGTCATAATATTGGCTTAATTCCATTTAAACGTTTTTCAGTAAAATTGTCAATGGTTTTTACAAATTATTCTGATAAATTATATTACTAACTTGGTAGTTTCGTTTTTTCTCCTGCTTTAATTTGCTGAAAATGGATATCCAGGTCCTTTAAGGCAGCAATCAATGCATTAGCCGCTTTCCCCCGATAATAAGTTTGAATCGATTCTATCGCGTCATCAACACCATCATTTAGACTGGTCCCTTTTAACAAACGCCCAATGAATTCCCGGCCATGTTCTGTTGCCAATGTACAAGAAGCTTCCAGGACAACCCCATATTTAGCATCGATTTCTGCAGTGATGGTCAATGTTTCAAAGACACTTTTCGCTGCCATTCCTTGAGGTAAACGTGCATGACCTGCAATGAAAATTGTTTTACCATTGAACATGAGGCTTCTTCCTCTCTCTTTAACGAATTTTATTTTGTCAATACAGCTTCCAATAAGTGTGATTGTTCCGGAATTCGGTTAACAACCTCTTTTCCAATTTCAATTGAGGCTGTTGCAGCAGGTGACGGTGCATTACATACATGAATGGTCCGTTTCCCCATTATAATATGAAAATCATCCACCATATTACCATCATCCTGTAACGCCTGGGCCCGCACTCCAGAAGGTGCAGGGATTAAATCATCTTCTTGAATTTCCGGAATTAATTCCTGTAGGCTTTTCGTAAATTGCTTTTTACTAAAAGAGCGGACATACTCATCCATCCCTTCCTTCATGAATTTACTAGCCAGCTTCCAAAAACCTTTATAGCTTAAAACTTCAGTTAAATCTTTCGCATTGAAGTCGGTTTTTTTATAACCTTCCCGCTTGAAACTTAGTACAGCATTTGGTCCAGCATCTACTTCCCCGCTAATCATCCGTGTGAAATGAACCCCTAAAAATGGGAATTTCGGGTTAGGTACCGGATAAATTAAATGATTGACAAGGAAGCGCTTTTCGGGCTTCAGTTTAAAATACTCACCGCGAAACGGGACAATTTTCATATCAGTTTTATACCCCGCAGCTGCTGCGATACGGTCACTGTGCAACCCTGCGCAATTAATGACTATCCTTGCCTTTATGGTACCATTGTTCGTTTCGATGATGACATCATCAAAATTCTCGTCAATCTTCTCCACCTTTGTATTCAGCTTGATTTCACCGCCGTTGCCCCGGATGATATCCGCCATCTTTTCACTTACCTGACGATAATTGACGATGCCTGCTTGCGGGACGCGTATCGCACCAAGTCCATTGACATGTGGTTCGATTTCCTTTAACTCGCCCACACCGATTCGTTGTATAGCTAGCTCATTTTGCAAACCGCGTGAATATAAATCATCCAAAAGGGGCAACTCTTCTGGCTTTGTTGCAACAATGACCTTTCCGCAAATATCATGTTCAATTCCATGCATCCGGCAGAATTCCGTCATTGATTTGCTTCCTTGACGGGCAAACCGTGCCTTGAAACTGCCTGGTTTATAATAAATTCCTGAATGGATGACGCCGCTGTTATGCCCCGTTTGATGATCTGCAACAACGGCCTCTTTTTCAATGACTACCACTTTAGCATTAGGAAAACGCTGATAAAGTGCCATTCCCGTCGATAAACCTACTATTCCCCCACCAACAATTGCAAAATCATACACAATTAACACCCCTTTTATCGATGATTTTTAGTATTCAGCAACTCCATATACGTAATTAAATTATTCTTAGTTCGTAAAATGTGAAACTCTACTGCTGCCCTTAGTTCTGCAGGATCCCCTCTTAGTGCCGCTTCATATATCATCCGGTGTTCCCTTTGCGTTTCTGGGTAATAATCAATCAGCAAATTCGGCGCAATGGGTGAGATACCGAGTGTCTCTACCATTTTTTGAACCCTTGGCCATGGACACCCTTTGCGGAGGGTTTCATGGAAAGCCGCATTTAAAAGGATATAATGCTCATTGGTTTCATCAGATAACTGAATTCCTTCCATTTCAATCAAAATACCTTTTAATTTTTCCTTATCCTCCTTTGTTAAATAAGGAAGCGATTTTTCCACGGCAAGGCCTTCAAGCAGGGACCTGGTATGATAAATTTCTTCAATATCATCCCGGGTAATAGGTGTGACGACTGCTCCTTTATGAGGAACCATTTCCACCAAGCCTTCCATTTGAAGCTGTGTAAGGGCTTCTCGAATGGGCATTCTGCTAACTTCCAGGCGATCGGCCCACTCCTCTTGGATGAGTCGCTCCCCCTTTTTCAACGTCCCATTCAAAATCGCATTCCTGAGGCTTTTGGTTACATTTTTAACGATGGTTGATTTATCTCGATCGGAATTAACATTATCCAATTAAGCGTCCACCTTTCAATATTGGATACAATTTTAACTATATCAACTATATAAAGCGATTACAACACTAAAAATTAAATATATTGTATCCAATTTAAAAAACACTGGATACAATATATTAGGTAAACATCTAATTCACATCTGATTATAATTTGTGGCACCTGTTTATATTTAACTATTTAAACAAGATGCCAAACTGGATATCAGAGCCCCTCACCCTCTTTAATTATGTTCGTGATTTTAAAGGATTATTTAATTGGTTACGTTTCAGAAGGATTAGTTTCTTGTTCCTCTATTAAAGAAATTCAACCAGAAGTACTGGAACAGCTTGAATTAGTAGATGCTAGTAACTATTTTAAGTATTGACCACCGAAGCAGAATTAAGTAAGCATGAATCGTATTTTCATCGCAATGTGATACAAAAAATCGCGGTAAAATCTTAGATGTTACCTTTTATCCCTTTAAATAGAAACCAAAAGCACAAAAAGGAATTTGATCTTCCTTTTTGTGCTTTTTTAAGTGTTTATAGGAGAAATCGTCTTTGCTTACTGCCCAACTTGCCATGGACGACTGACTTGTGGTTTCCTTTTACTTTGTTTTGGCCCTAATTCTTCTTTTGTCATTCTACGAGGCTCCATCCCCCGTTCAATACGGGTGCGTATTTCCTTCGAATTAGAAAACAAATTGGGTGGTTGGTAGACACGGGAAGCCCCTTGATGGCAGCCCGGACATTGCGCTGTTCCTTTATTGCCTGCCATTGACTTAAAGAATAGTGTGAACTCACCGCATTGACTGCAGTTAAAGGTGTAACTAGGCAAGGAAAGTCCCCCTTCATCCATCTATTTATTACTTCGGATTAATATCTTTATCAAATATTTGGGTCGGAATGGCCACGGTACAACACGCATTAGGGATGTCGACGATTCCATTTATCCGGCCTTCAATAGGCGCTGTACCTAATATCATATATGCCTGCTCTCCTGTATAACCGAGTGTTTTCAAATATTCGATTGCATTCAGGCAAGCTCGGCGGTAAGCAATATTTGCATCCAAATAATGTTGCTTTCCTGTAAACTCATCTACTGAAATGCCTTCAAACACTAAATAATCGGAATAATTTGGTTCAACCGGACCAGGTTTGAAGACAGGATTGTCTTTAATTTTATATTTCTCCATACCTCCCTTAATCACGTCGACACGAAGATCAATCCATCCCGCCATTTCAATCCCGCCGCAGAATGTAATTTCGCCATCCCCTTGTGAAAAATGGAGGTCACCTACCGAAAGTTTTGCTCCGTCCACAAATACTGGGAAGAAAATTCTTGAACCTTTTGATAAATTTTTAATGTCACAGTTTCCTCCATTTTCCCTTGGAGGCACGGTTCTCGCTCCCTCTTTGACCACCCGATCAAATTCTGCTCCTTTTAACGTGCCTAGCACTGCATGCTCTGCTTGAGGAGAAGTTGCTAGTTCAGGTACACGGTCGGGATCTGTCATCTTCAATTCATTTTCTCGTTTATTCCACTCTTGCAGAAGCTCCATTGAAGGCGCCACACCAATTAATCCAGGGTGGATAAGCCCGGCAAACTTAACACCTGGCACATGCCTTGAAGTCGTATAAATTCCTTCAAAGTCCCAGATAGATTTCGCTGCTTCCGGATAATGTTCTGTTAAAAAACTTCCTCCATTTTCTTTGGCGAAAATTCCATTAAAACCCCATTCAGACTCAGCAAACGCACCGATATCCAAAATATCAACAACTAATAAATCACCCGGTTCCACTCCATTTACATAAACCGGTCCGCTTAATACATGAACTCGCGGCAAAATAACATCCCTAATGTCACGAGGATCGTCATTGTTGCTAATTTGTCCATCCGTCCAATCTTTACACTCCATACGAAACGATTGGCCCAGCTCTACTGAAAAAGCAGCGGGAATATCCGGATGCCAACGATTATGCCCCGGGTGTGCTTGTTGCTCCATCGGTTTACTAAGATCCAGTTTAAACAAAGTTTTAGGCATGTTACTCCTCCTTCAATCTATTAATCTATGAGGTTAAACTATGTATGCGTTTTCATAATAGTATTTTTAACAAATATAGTCAAATTATTAATATTATAACAGTTGGGTTTGATGAACTTAATCTTGATGAAGTGAGTAAAGTAATATTAAGAATCAATAGAACAACTACCTGTTTTTAATATTTAGTTGAGTTGATCGTTTTTACTTAGCTTTTAAAGGTGCACGCTCCATTTTGTTCTTTGTTATTAATTCATATGAGATTAGAACAACCTATTGATTCAATAGATAAATAGGTTTATTTTAAAATCCCCCTATTTATTCCCGTTGAGCAAAGGTAAATTTTTTAACTAATAACTTGAAAAATCCTGAATAATATTATAAAAAAGGCATTCCTCAACAGAATGCCTTTTTATAATATTGAATTTCCCCTGAGATTCTTCCTCCAAAATAAGGATTTTACACGAAATTTAGTTTTAAAAGACAGAGCATCCTCTCCTTCTTATACTTTGATAAATATTATTCAACATTGGCGTTGATTGCCAGAGTTCATTAAAAAAAGAAAAACCTTTCTTTAGTTGAAGATTGTCTACAGTCTGGAACCCTATAATTATATGCTTTTTATGGATAGTAGAATAAATCAGGAATAGTAGTTACCATAATTATATTATGGTAACTACTTAATGAGGCCTGTTTATTCATTACTGAGATCAGCTAATTCATTAGTTGTTCAACAAGACTTAATGACATGGTTCTTGCTCTGGACCGCAAAGTAAATATGGAGACTAATAAAATACTCCTTATTCGTTTATTTCTTTCAGTTTTCATCGATTTATTGCCTTATATAGAGAACCTTGAGATATTCCGGTTGCTGAGACTGTCTCTTTAACAGAATGTTCTATACTGTCGATTCAGTAATCAATCGTTACAAAAATACTGATTTTTGATAATGGTTTATAATAACATGGCAGTTATGTTATTCAGAGAACGGGCGATTTTGCGAAATTAAATTGCATTTTCTATTGACTAAATGTTCATTCAATAATAAAATAATACTGAAAATTCAGTAAAAATCGGAGGGGGTGTATTGGATTTATATTTCGAGATTACTGGTAATGGTCATCCTGTTGTTCTTATTCATAATGGTGGTGCTGATTTAAGGCATTGGACATTTTTGGCATCACTTTTATCTAAGGATTACAAAGTGATTGCTTTTGATGGTCGTGGTGCCGGTAAATCACCATCCCCAATAAAACATGCAAACTATGTTGACGATGTATTGGCATTAATGGATTACCTGGAACTTAATCAGGCAACGCTTATAGGCCATTCCATGGGCGGACAGATTGCAACCGATTTCGCTCTTAATTACCCTGAAAGAGTATCGAAACTTGTATTAATCGCTCCTTCTTTAACAGGTTTTCCTTATTCAAAGGAGTTTGAACAATATCATGACAAGATATTAGAAAGTGCCCCGAATATAGATAAGATGTTGGATCTTGCCCTTCATTCACCAACTTACCAGGTTGTTATCGATAGTCCGCACAAAGATCTCACTGTTCAAATGCTCAGGCATCATTTCGGGCGCATGCTTAGGTGGCCCGCTGATTTCTGCATGAAATGGCCTCAGCCGCCAGCAATGGAACGATTAGAAGAATTGAACCCCGAAACTTTATTTTTTATCGGCAAAAAAGACTTGGCAGACAATTTTCGAGTTGCCGATTATTTCCGTAAGGTTCCAAACATCCGTTTCATCGAACTAGAGGATGCCGATCATATGCTGCCCCTCACCCATTCTGAATTTTTATATCAAGAATTCACTGCCTTTATGGAGGATTGAAGTTAAAATGCCACGTACACCCGAAGAGAATGACCGTATTCGCCAAGCATCCAAAGAAAAAATTCGTGCTGCAGCCATGGAGTTATTTATGAAACAAGGATTTTACGCTACTTCTATAAGCGATATAGCCAAGAAGGCGGGTATTTCTAAAGGGTTACTCTATAACTATTACAAAGGAAAAGAAGAACTGCTTTCTGAAATGGTCGAGGCCAGAATCAGGGAAGTGGTTAAAGTCATGGAAGAAGCAGTCATCTTGGAGACACCAAATGAGCAGCTTAAATATATAGTCAATGGTGCCATTGATAATATCCATAAAAACCCGGAAGTCCATCGCTTCTATCTACACCTACAAACACAGCCAGAGGCTGATGAAGAGTTGATTAAATACACTCATCTCCTTATCGGGGAAAACACTAGACAGTTTGAGTTTCAATGCAAAATATTTGAAATAATGGGAGAAAAGGAGCCAAGGAAACGATCGTTATATTTTTCATCTGTGCTCCAAGGTATTATGTTGATGATATCTACCTATCCACAGAAGTTTCCGATAGAAGAAATAAAGAAGCAGATTATAAGGGAGTTTTGTAACTAGTCTATCGTTTAAAAGCCGCTTATCTTGAATAAAGTTTAAACAAGGATCCTTCAACAACTGGGCGCTTTTCTGGAGTGAAAAATTGCGCTCTTTTCACAGCTAAGTGTTCATTACAAATAACCAGCTAATATCTTGACCCGATATTGGCTGGTTATTCTCGATCAAAATGATAAAAACTATGACACTTTCTCTCACCCCAAGTATCAGTTACAATTTTCCCATTTGTTATTGTGTCATAAAATAATTTATTTTCCAAGTTCTTATTCCAATTGTATACAAAGTCCTTCACTTCCGCACGAAAAACAGCGTCCAATTTCATTACTTGATCCAAACTCTTGTAATTTTCAAAACTCTCAGTGAAGTTTTTTTCCTTGTAAAAGGCGTATCCAACTCCTTTTTACATCATCTAAATGGAAAAGTGTTTGGATTATGCCCCCCACTCCGCTAGATGTGGAACGGAGAAGCTCTTCCTCTTTCATCTCTCATCTCTCATCTCTCCGATTAAAGACCAGTCTTCTTTAACCATCCAGTTATATCGAAATAATGTTTTCGCTGGAATACCTCCCTATTATAGGAATGTGGTAACCAATAACAAACTGAGTAATACTGGTCGGCTATAAATCGGCCCGGTCAGTTAATAATAGAAATCCATTAATGTTTCGTCCATTAAATCTTGTGTAAGACCTATGTATATCATCGTATCTTTTGGATTGGAGTGATTTAGGATTTGCTGCAGTAATGCGATATCCTTGAATTTTTGGTAATGCAAATAACCGAAAGTTTTTCTTAAGGTATGTGTACCTACATCCGGAATGTCTGCCATTTCAGCTGCTTTGTTCAAGACCCGGTAGGCTTGTACCCTAGTGATCGGTCCATTCCCTTTTCGACTTGGAAATAAATATTGTTCATTATTCAGGTTCATTTTCCGGACATACTTCTTTACTTCCTTACGAAGTTGAGGATTGACGATGAACCGTTTAATTTTATCTGTCTTTTGCTCCACAATGACTATATGCGTGCCTTCTAGGATATCTTTCACTCGCAATTGTAAAAGATCCCCTATACGCAAACCGATATTTATCCCAATTGAAAACATCATATAATCCCTGTAGCTGCAATATTTTAATAGTGACTTTTTCATCTTTTCTATGTGATCGAGCCGGCGTATCGGCTGGACATTCTTGATTCTTTGAGAGGTCGCTTGCATGAATGACTCATTCCCCTTTCCCCTTCTTTCATTGTACGTGAACAGGCGAAAAAAAGGCAAGTTTTTTTAATTTCAATACCCTTATAAACCTTGATTTAACGCGATTTCGAATGTATCAATAGGGGTCCTTTGTTACATTCGGAATATTCTTGCGAAATCACCCAATAAGCCCTTAAAATCTGCTAACGTCCTTTAAACGTCTGTATAGACCCATATAGCGTTTTTAAGACAGTTTTGATTAATGACTCTATGGAATTAAAACAACGGCTTTAAAAACTAAATATGAAGCTCGTTTTTTTGTCTTTTTTAATATTTTTGTAAGTTAATGTATACTTTTGAATATTTCTATCATTTAATCATATTGTTCATTTTTATAAAATCAATTCGATTGACCATAACTATGTTATGTAAACAATGTCTTCAATTATTATTTATTACATTTGATAAAGAGAATCTTATGCACCCTCTTTATCAAATAACCTCAATTTATTAATGAATATAAAAACTGGCTCCATCAATGATCTCTATATCTTTGTAAACTTGCAGCTGATCCATCAACTGGAAAAGTGCTCCATCCTTTTGTTTTGCTTCAATCATACAATCCAATTGTGGTAAACTCCCCTTAATTTGTTGCAAAAAATCCATGAAGATTCCTGTATCCACAAAGTCAGCATGTGCTCGAAATTCTTTATCGGACCTTGGACTTGAAATATGCATTTTAGGAGGTAGTTTGGAATTACTCCAGGTATTTAATATTCGGTCCCAATGGTCTTTCCAATTTTCACTTGGTAACCGATGTGCGAGGTAATGGTGATAATCAAAAACTATAGGAATCCCCAATTTCTCACATAAGTAAAGTGTTTCCGTCAAAGTAAAGGTAGTATCATCATTCTCTAGAATGACCATTCTTTGAATCGATTCAGGAATCAACCCCCAATTATGAATAAACTGCTCCAAAGCCTGTACATGTTCGCCATAACCGCCGCCAACATGCAGAACACAGCGATGCTCAGGGTTAATCCCCATTTTCTCCAATAAAGTATAATGCATCCTTAATGTTCTTAATGATGTCTTCAGTATATCTATATTTGAACTATTCAAGATGACGTAATGATCTGGGTGAAAATCTATCCTTATTTTTGGATGATTTGTAATAAATGATTTTAATTTAGCAAGTTCTTCCAAAATAGGATCTATGTAATCCCACTCTGGGATTTCTGGATGATTGGCTAAAGGTATGAGTTTAGAAGAAAGTCTAAAGAATTGAATATTATTAGCTTCGTTATGTATCAGTAAACGCCAACAATTATGAAGATTGGAAATCGAAATGCGTTCAAGTTTCCTTATCGCCGCATCTTTGTCCTTAATTTTCGAAAACTGAGCAAAAGTCATCGTTTGCGATGGTGAACAGTTTTGCACATGAGTACTCATGGCTACATAACCTAGGCGGATTAATGTCAAATGGATATCTCCTTTACATTTTTTTGTTTATTGGAAGTATCCCATTAAATCATTAATAAATCCATATGGGAAAAAATCCATCTCTAACAGCAATTATAAACAAATGCCAGTTATTACTTAAGTAATTCCCCATTCCAGTGTCAAAAGGATGATACATTTCAGGTTATCCTGCAAACAGAGATTTCATAAATCTAGTGCTTGTTCAAGATCTGCGACTAATTTTTCTGTTGGTTCCATTCCTACAGAGAGACGAATTAACCCAGGGCTTACATGTTCCTTGATTAGATTGTCAGCATTGTTACCTAAGTTGGGAGACATAATAAGACTCTCGAAAGAACCCCAGGACACTCCAATTTTAAATATCCTTACTTTGTTTATCACTGTCTTTACTGCTTCATAATTTGCACTTTTAAGTTCGAAAGTCAATAAACCCGAGAAGCCAGTTAGCTGTTGATTATTTATTTCTGTATTACGCGGCGAGCGAAGTCCAGGGTAATTTACCCTTGATACAGCTGGATGGGAAGAAAGGAAACCTGCGATTTGCTTAGCGTTTTCTTGATGTACTTTCATACGTAATGGCAATGTTTGCAATCCCCGCAACAATAGTGAGGCTTCGCGCGGCCCCATCGTTCCACCAAACAATAAATACTCCTTATTAAAAAGATCCTTCATTACTTCACCACTAGTAATTAATGCACCGCCTAACAAGTCACTATGTCCTCCTAAGTATTTAGATGCGGAATGAACTACAATATCAATCCCATAAGTTAAAGGCTTTTGAAAGAGGGGGGGTGGCCCATGTATTATCAATGATCGTACGAACACCACAAGACCTTGCCATATCACCAATAACCTTAAGATCGACAAGTTGGAGATTCAAATCTGTCGGATTTTCCAGGTATATTAATTTTGTATTTGGCATGATAGCTCTCTCGATATCTTTCTTTACAGTCGAGTAAACAACTGAATGGTTAATCTCAAACTTCTGCAAATAAGTTAACAGATCCATTGTGGATTTATATATATTACTTATACATAACACATGGTCTCCGGCTTTTACACTGTTGAATATTGCTGCAGTAATCGCAGCCATTCCTGAAGCAAAACATTTACACTGCTCCTCCTGCTCCAATGCGGCTAATTTTTTTTCGGCGATTTCAACAGTTGGGTTAGTCCCTCGTGTATATACATAATGATTTTGTTGATCATTTTCTGCTTTGACAAGCTCTTCATGTGTGGGGTAGACAAATAAAGAATTCCCGAATATTGGAGGAATGATCGCTCCACCAAACAGTTCGGACCCCGTATCAAAGTGCATACAAATTTCTTGATCACTAAAGAAGTTCTCAGGATTCTGCATGGTTTCCTCCTTCTATTTACCTTATTATGAGTAGTTTTAAAAGTGATTACCCTTTTAGGATCAAATCAAGCCCCCTGCTTTATCCAATTCTTTGATTTCTATAATATAAGAAGTTAATTGTATAGTGGCAATCCGGTTCACTTTAATGGATATTTGTATTTCGCGGTCCATATTAACGGGTATAGGAATGTAGGTAGGTGTGGGCTGCAAATGAACATCTTTTGGCGGTAATGGTTTTACACCTTCAATAAGAATAAAACAAATCTCTCCTGTCTACTCCATATCCGTATATCCATTCACTCTCATCTGGGATATTAAAGTATGTCCCTATTCTATAAAATTTATCCGTACTTAATTTTATAAAACAGGTTCATGATTCACAACCACTCTATTTTTTCATACACCCATCCACTCGTTCTGAATGTGTTACTTGCACAATAAAAGAACATTTCCTTTCCCCTTTAAAAACTTGACCCTTAAGTCGTTTCTCTGCTCTTTCTTACTACTATCACAAATACCATCTTTAAAATAGAAAATGCTCTGGTGATTCAGCCCCAGAGCATTTTTTACAATGATAAATATATATTAACATTTTCTGTTAATGCCTTTTTACACGAACGTTCGTAAAGTGTTTTCTACCATTTATATTGCATTATAATAATACGTGGAATAATATGGTTGCGTTCCCTAATTTATTGAAACATCGTAAAAGAAATGTTAGTAATTAAGATCTTCGATAATCGGGCGCTTTTCCGGTGTAACGATAAAAGTCCAATTTCTCAATTTTTATGCTGAGAAATTGGACTTTTTAATATTCAAAATAACTCTGTAGTGACACCCCGGGTATCATATATCACTGCCAGCGTTACTGTTTTATCATTTTTTTCAATTCATTACCTTATAACTGTAGGTTTTCCCCAAGTTGCCGTCCAGAACATGTGTATTTTTCCTGACTTTGAACTGAACTGCACCATTTTTTATTTAAGATGTCTGTCTGGTTCTTAATCACTTTTATACTAGAAAACACTTATTTTCACCTTTCAAATCCTTAAACAACAGGGGTTGGTGTCGGTTTGGCATATCCACTTTTGTATTTTTCATCCACTTTATTCCGGATATCTTTAATGCTCATACCTTCATTCCAATCTAAAATGGATTGTGCAGCTATTTCTAAGCAAACTCCACATCTTGTCCCGTGGTCATCCCAAACCACTTCCCCATTTTTCTTATTCTCATGGATAAAACAATCGTAATTGTTTTTATGGTTCGCTGATTCCCCGCAACCACAGTAACAAGGTATTTTTTCTAGTAAATCTTTATTTTGAGCAACAGCTAAATAGATCGTCTTCATTTCTTCTGGTTTTTCAGATAAGAAATCCGGTGCTATGTCTTTACTGCCTGTCTCTTCCTGAAGGTCACCGGATACTGTATGTGCTGGATGTCCTTCATGACTGCTTTCTTTTTGAACAACACTTTCTCCTTCACTCGAACAGCCTGAAAGTAATAAAGAACAACAGATCCCAAAAGTCATGGTCATTAATTTAGTCTTCATTTATACACTCCTTGAATATTTTTGATACTTCCATTTTATGTTATGGGATGCACTTTCTACAAGATAATTCACAAAAGGTACATAAATCTCCTTTAATAGATATGATAAGGACTCATAAAAATAATAAAAAGGTTTTCAATTTATTTGCTTCTGTTTATTTCTTCTCGACAAAGTAAGCGGAATGGCTACGAGCGAAACTCCGGCTGTAATCCAAATCCCAGCTGGTCTTTCGTTTATTTTCGTTCCTTACTGGATCGTAGGACATTCTGGAAATCGGCCGTTCTATGTCCACTGTTTCATTTGCTTTATACAATTGCTGATTCTCTGGTAATTGGGTGTTTCTTTCTAAATTGCTTGTATCTTCTCCTAAGGAAAGTCATCGCTTGTTTTAATTCTTGGTCATTCAAGGAACGATGTCAAGTATGAGAAGGAGATTTTTAAGCGTATTTGCCGTTTCGGGAGTATCTGCTGTCCTGGCAAGAATGTTCAGCACTTTGTCCCCTTTCTTCTAACCATTGGTAAAATCCCACGGCCTGCATGCCTTTCATCACTTTAAACGATTCTTTAATCACTTCTTTATATTCCAAAAGGGTACTCTCGATATCCTTGAGTTCTGTATAGCAATGCCTGTTAAAATCCTGCTTCACCTTCCATTCCTTTTTCCATCATTGCATTACACGGGCTAACTGTGGAACAGTGCCCACATGATACACATGAGGATTCATTGATTGGAACATTATTATCCAAAATGACACGTGGGCATTTTGCTTCAATCAAGTCAATGTTTCAGTGGCCTGTCAGCTTGGCATGCTTCAACACTACGGCCGCAAAGGATGCATTGATACGGATTATATCGATAGAATAGTTCCTAAACTAGGATGATAACATGAAGCTTACTGTTACCATTTGTAATATCGTTCGGTTACCGTCCAGTCTGGCCTCGGCACCTTTGATTTTTATATGTATTTTATCTGAGAAAAATAATCGCTCCCTTATAAAAAATGATATAATCCAGTTTATAATTTTCTACCCCGACATTTTTTTCTCAAACGTGAGAGTACATAATGGAGGATTTAATTCCGCCAATAGATTTCATATCAAATAATGATCTAAAACGAAGTGAGAAACAGCATTCTCTCACTTCGACTTTAGTTCAATTGATTACAAGTTTATTTTCAATACAAACGAACTTAAAGCTGCAACGGTTGCCTGACTCCCTTTAATCCTTTCTATACCTCCCAGGCCTGCCTGCTGTCCATTCACTAAAACGGACCATTCTCCTTCATGGGGTAGTGTAATGCTTATCGCGTCCCAATTTGCGTTATGAATCACTGCAATTTTGTAATCCTTATGTTTTAGAGTGAAGGCAACTGCATTTGGTGGAGCATCGATGAATTGTAAATGCTCCTCAATTTCTTCCGGTGTGCTTAACCTAAATACAGAATGGTTTTTCCTGAGCGAAATCAGCCCTTTCATATACTCCACTTCTCGATCTAACTCCGCTCTTCTTTTCCAATCCAACCTATTAATCCAATCAGAAGATTGATAGCTATTTTCATCCCCACCCTTTGTACGCATAAATTCTTGTCCAGCATGGATCATTGGAATTCCTTGTGCCAGTAAGACAATTGCTGAAGCCAGTTTATGCATCTGTTTACGTGTTTGTTCTGTCGCATCAGGATTTGTGATGAGAAGCTTATCCCATAAAGTATAATTATCATGTGCTTCAACATAATTGATCACTTGATCTGGTTTTTTGTATGTGGCGATATTCTCATCATATTTCAAACCACCAGCGATGCCCTTTTTTATAATATCTTCCATACCTGGTTTGCCATTAATGAACCCTTTATCATGTTCATTCATCACAAATCCTTTTAAACCATCGCGGATAGCATCATTAAAATGAGCGATGCCAGGCATTTTAAAAGCATTCTTTTGATTTGCTTTCTGCTCTTGGGCCAAGGGGGTGTTCATATCCCAGCCTTCGCCTAAAACAATAAGGGTCGGATCAATTTCTGCCAGCGCCTTTTTCACTTCATTCATCGTTTCCACATCATGGATTCCCATTAGATCGAAACGAAAACCATCAAGGTTAAATTCTTTCGCCCAATAGGTTACGGATTCAACGATGAATTTCCGCATCATTTTATGTTCAGACGCGGTATCATTTCCTACACCAGTACCATTTGATAAGGTACCGTCACCGTTATACCGAAAAAAGTAGGTGGGAACCAGTTTATTGAAATTTGAATCATCCACGGAATAAACGTGATTATATACAACATCCATGATTACTCGGAATCCGTGATCATGTAAGCCTTGGATCATTTCCTTTAACTCCCGGATCCTGACCTTTGGTTGATACGGGTCAGTCGAATAAGAGCCCTCGGGAGCGTTATAATTTTTCGGATCATATCCCCAGTTATATTGTGGTTCATTCAATTTCATTTCATTGACAGTAGCAAAATCGAATATGGGGATAAATTGCACATGGGTTACACCTAAATCTTTTATATGATCAAGACCTGTTTTCACATCCTTTGGACCTTTGGTTCCGGTTTCAATTACTCCTAAGAATTTACCTTTATGATGGATTCCACTTTCAGGATGAATCGACAAATCCCGTGTATGCAATTCATAAATGATAACGTCCTCAGCTTTGTCGAGCGGTGGTTTATCCCGTGTCCACTTTTCAGGGTCCGTGTCCGTTAAATCTATTACGACTCCCTTATTACCATTTACCGTGACTGCACGAACATAGGGATCTACGGCTTCACTCCAGACTTCTCCAACTTTCACTTTATATGTATAAATCAATTCATCCTGATCACCGGTAAGTTCAATGGTCCAGGTTCCCTTTTCCGAACGATCCATCTGAATCTCCATTCCACCTGAATCATCCCAATGTTTATAACTAACTAGTTTAGCTTCAGATGCAAGAGGTGCCCATAACCGGAATGCCGTTTTATCCTTTTGATATGAGTTCCCCAAATCTTTTCCGTCATAGTAATAAAATTCATCTAGTTCTGCCGGGTTCACTGGATTAATATTTGCAATCGGAAGGGATTCCGACTGGTTTTCGGTTTTTATATCCACGGGTTTTCGAATATTGGTATTTTCCTCTTCAAAAGAAGAAAGCGAATCTTTAATAGGTCATTCCTCCATTGAAATTCCCATATTAGAACAGGAATTTTTTATTTAAAATCAAGGGTGAATCTTACCGTATGCTATTATTTCGCAGATATTACCCTTCAAAACATCCTCACTGCAGATTATGTTGAAGATTCAGAAATCAATCAGCGGATTTTACAGTTCAAATTACCAAATGCTCCAAGTGATTCAAGTTCCGGACTGGACCTTTGCTATCCTTTTGAATGGCCATTATAAAAAGTAAAACCTGAAAAAGATAAAAAAATGCCTCCATAACAGTTTTACGGTCTTGGAGGCATTTCTAGTACTCTTTATGGTGTTTTAATAATTTTCACAGAAGTACCTTCCACAATTGCAGTGAAGTTCTTAACTTCAGGCTGCTCAAAGATAAAATCAGTGATGCCGTCTTCGAGCTGTTCTTGAAGAACACGGCGGAGCGGTCTCGCTCCGAAAGTTGGATGATATCCAAGTTCAATTAGCCTTTGTTTCGCTTCATGAGTTACATCTAAAGACAAACCATTTGCTGCAAGTGTTTCATCAAGTTCTTGAATCATGATATCAACGATTTGAAGAAGATCTTCTTTCTTTAAAGCTGAGAATTCAATGATACTATCAAAACGGTTCAGGAATTCCGGTTTGAAGAAACTGCCTAATGATTGGAGGATTGATGCTTCTTCTACAGCTGTACTTGTACCGAATCCCATTACTTTTTGTTTTTCACCGACTCCAGCGTTACTCGTCATGATAATCACTGTATCTTTAAAAGCTACTGTCCTGCCTTGACTGTCCGTTAACCGGCCATCTTCCATGATTTGAAGGAACATATGCATTACATCTGGATGAGCCTTTTCGATTTCATCCAATAAAATAATACTGTAAGGTTTGCGGCGAACTTTTTCAGTCAATTGTCCCGCTTCCTCGTGTCCTACGTATCCAGGAGGAGAACCGATTAATTTAGAAACACTATGTTTCTCCATGAATTCACTCATGTCAAGACGGATCATCGCTTCCTTGTCCCCGAATAATTCCTCAGCTAGAGTTTTCGCCAATTCGGTTTTACCGACACCTGTTGGACCAACAAAAAGGAAAGATCCGGTTGGACGTTTTTGGGATTTTAGCCCGGCACGACTTCTTCGGACGGCCTTAGAAACCTTTTTGACAGCCTCTTCCTGCCCGATGACCTTTTTCATAAGTTCCTCTTGAAGATTGACCATTCTTTCTTGCTCATCTTCTTGCAGCTTACCTACAGGAATACCAGTCTTTTGTTCGATGATATTTTGAATGTCTTCAACGTTAACGGTTGGTTTAACTGCATTTTCTCCAGCCTGTAAAGATTTTTCCAATTTTTCTTCTTCATCACGAAGAACTGCAGCTTTTTCGTAGGCTTCTTCTTTTAAGGCCTTTTCTTTTTCTTTATAGATTTGCGCCAGGCGCTCTTTCATGTTTTCTACCTGGCCGTCTTCAATGGTCAAGTTCAACTTGGAACCTGCTTCATCCATCAAGTCGATTGCCTTGTCCGGCAAGAATCGATCTTGAATGTATCGGTTCGAGAGTTCAACAGCCGCTTTTAGTGCTTTCTCACTATATGTGACTCCATGATAAGATTCATAACTTTCTTTTAAACCCTGTAAGATGACCAATGTCTCAGCTGTTGTCGGCTCATTAACCTGTACAGGCTGAAAGCGTCTCTCAAGGGCACCATCTTTTTCAATTTTCCTATATTCAGATAAAGTGGTGGCTCCGACAAGCTGAAGTTCTCCGCGTGCAAGTGCCGGTTTTAAAATATTTCCTGCATCCATTGACCCTTCGGCTGAGCCCGCACCCACAAGTTGGTGAATTTCATCGATGAATAAAATGACATTTTTTCTTTCCTGTAATTCACTGATCAATTGCTTCATTCGTTCTTCGAATTGACCTCTAATTCCAGTATTCGAAACAAGTGACGCGACATCAAGCATATATACCAGCTTATTACGCAATTTACCAGGCACTGAACCTGAAACAATGGCTAAAGCCAGACCTTCAGCAATGGCTGTTTTACCTACTCCGGGTTCACCAATTAAAACTGGATTATTTTTATTACGTCTATTAAGGACTTCGATGACACGTTTTATTTCTTCATTTCTTCCGATAACCGGATCAATCAGTCCTGCTCGAGCAACATCGGTCAGATTGCGGCCATACTCTTCAAGCAATCCTCCGCCATCATTGTGTTCAACGGGATCCGGTTTAGGAACTTCATTATAATTAAATGGATTGAATGAATTTAGGGATCCGTTATATTGGAAATGCCCTGTATCCATTCCCCCCATTGCTGCTCCAAGTTTACTTCGCTCTTCTTTATAACAAGTGGAGCACAGTTTAACTTCATGCTCCTGACCATTCATATTAAGATGTACTTGAATATTAGCTTGGTTTACATGGCATTTTTCACAAAGCATGTAGTACTCCTCCTTTAGCATTAATATTGGTAATTTCACAAAAAACTTTGACCTTCTTTGACTTTCTGTTTTTATTATACATTGACCTTCTTTGACTTTCAAGATTTTTGTCTGGGAATTTTTTTGAAATAAATTAAAAACTCCCTCGGATTGGTTTGCTAAGCATATTAAACTATCCATTTCCAGTCAAATAAAAAGATTCTATGTTGGATTTGAGTCAATATTTTGGACACAAAAAAGTTAAATCTTAAGCTACATTTCTAATTTGGTCTTCAATGGCTTGTGGAGTTTGATATCCTAAGCTGCTGTGAATTCTTTTTCGGTTATACCAA